>NZ_CADEPK010000062.1 GCF_902829255.1 Metabacillus niabensis
GTTACAAAAAGTTCAAAATAAAATAAAAACCTAAAAATTTCTATTTATCTAAGCTTAATGAAATTATGGGAGGAACTAACGATGACAGCACCTTATTTATGTCCAAATTGCAAAACAAATCGCTCACGATTTAATATTATAGAACAACAAGCAAAGTCTGTTAAATTACATCCACAAACTGGTGAAGTTGTTGAGGAGCTTGATCAAGCTTTACTAGGGCCTTTACATGTTCCATACACAGGTCCTGATTACAAAGTTCAATGTGGGATTTGCGGCCTAATTGAAGATGAATTGTCGTTTATTAAGCGTGCACAATTAAACCAATAACGTATCATCCTAACAAATTAGCAAATCATGAAATTTTATCTTCGGATAATTAACGAATTCTATAAACAAAAAGCCCCTTATTAAAGAGGCTTTCGTTTATTTCTCAAGAAAGTTTTCTAAAACTTCGACTAGTTTTTCTGGCTGTTCAAACATTGACATATGACCACAGTCTTCTATGATAGCTGAAGTAATTAATGATCTTTCAACTGAAAATGCCCTATCTAATGGGACTAGCTTATCTTCCCTTCCAGCAACGATTAAAACAGGTACGTCTACATTTTTTAAAACATGATTTCGGTCAGGTCGATTCTTCATTGCCTTAAGAGCTCCAATTGCTCCATAGTTCGATGTTTTATAACCAATCTTTTTCACATCATCTACATAATTTGAAAGAGTTTCTCTATTTTCATCAGAAAACAATTTCGGTATTAAATCATTTACAAATGGTTTGATACCCTCTGCTTGAATTCTCTCAATGCCTTTATCACGATTATGCTTTCCCTCTTCTGAATCTGGATATGCTGTTGAATGAACGAGACCAAAGCTTTTTAATCTTTCAGGAAACATTTCTGCAAATGCCAGACTAACATAGCCTCCTAAAGAATGTCCAATTAGTGTTGCACGATGAATGTTCAATTCTTCCAATAATATCGCAATATCATTAGCCATATCGGTAATTTCACAGCTATCTTTCGGTGTACTTGAGTCACCATGACCTCTTAAATCAACTGTAAGAACCCTTTTCCTTTTCGCTAGGTGAGGAACGATATATTTCCAATATTTGTTGTTACCACAAAATCCATGTATTAAAACGACAGTTTCACCAATTCCCTGATCCAAATAAGAAATCATGTTCTCTCCTACATTTTGAGTAAAACGTTCCATTTTTCACCCTCCGAGTCCAAACTTATAATGGCTTTCAAAAGCTATCGTATCAAATATTTCATCCGTTCACAAACTTTTCAATGGAAAAAAACTGAATTTTTGATTTCACTAATTCGAATATTATTTTATTGAACATCTTTAAGGCTATCTTTTCTGCAAAGTTAAATTAATGGACTTTTGACCGAATCCTTATCTTGAAAACTATCCTTTTACCTATCTTTACGATAACTTATTGTAAAGATTGTTAATCCAATTTTTAGGAAATTTAAACATTATAAAGCTTATGTACAATTTTTGTAAAATGAGTATACATGCACTTATTTTCAATTATTATTAAATTGAGCCAGCTGGTTCGATAGTGATCACTTATTCGTTACATGGGAGGAAAAAACAATGAACAAAAGCTTATTATTAAAAGTAGGAGCATCATTACTTGCTGTATTCTTAATGGCTGCATGTAACAACACAGAAGAAACTGATCAAGAAGAAACAAACACTGAACAAACTGAAACTGAAGAAACTGAAGAAGACACTACTGAAGAAGAAACTACTGAAGAAAACGCTGAATAATTCATCTCATCACCCTGTAGTAGTATATACTAAGGGAAAATGAATGAAATATTTCACATGAAGAAATGAAAAAAATGAGAGGTTCACCCCTCTCATTTTCAACTATTGTTCTTTTGTTTTTCATCCTTTATATGCCACATATATACAGCAATACTTAAAAATAACGTACAATAACCAATATTCAAGTATACTTCATCCATGTTTTCAGCAACAAGCTCCTGATAAGCCACGCCTCCAAAAAATAACGAAATCAGAATTGAAATCAACCCAAAGATAACAAATTTATTTTTCAAATCATATTCCCCCTACATCTCTAGTAATTCTA
>NZ_CADEPK010000063.1 GCF_902829255.1 Metabacillus niabensis
GTTTTAAATAATATATATTTCTCGTATATCTTGCAGGATTCTCCATTCCCGTCCCTGTACAACACCAAAAAGACTCATCAGGAGAACAATAAACTTTAAAATGACCTGGTTGTGTTGAAACAAAATATGTTTTCATCCCTGAATCCGGATCCTGTGATGCAAGAATATGATTGTATAATGCCCTTTCATAATAATCAATGTATTCAACATCCTGTGACCAATGAAAAAGATGTTCTGTAAGCTTTAGCATATTGTATGTATTACAGGTTTCTGTAGTCGTAATCCCAAGCTCTTCTGTATCGCTTGGACCAAAATGCTCATTAATACTATTTCCACCGATAACGTAGGAACGGTGTCTAGTAACTTGTTTCCAGAAAAACTGAGCCATTTTCTTGTACGTTTTATCTCCCGTTATCTCATATAATTTTGCAGCACCAATGACTTTTGGTATTTGCGTGTTAGCATGCTTACCTTGAAGTTCATCAACCTCGTTAGCCAAAGGTTGTAAAATGGATTGATGGCAAAACCTTTTAGCAAGCTCTAAATAATCTTTGTTCTTTGTAATCATGTACAAATCTGCCATTGCTTCATTCATTCCACCATGCTCACAAATTAGCATTTTTTGAAATTGCTCATCAGTAAGTTGATCTGTACCATTTTTCGCCCAATCCGCGAGCTTTATTACGATAGCAAGTGCCTTTTCATTTCCTGTAAGATTATATGTATCTATTAAACCCGCATAAATTTTATGAATGCTATACCATGGTACCCAGCCACCACTTAAGCTGAAATTATCTACTTCAAACTCTCCAGTAAATACTAGATCAAAGCACGATCGAGAAAAACCACTAACATATCCTTTATCATCAAATGATTGAACTATTTCCAATTCTTCAATTGCATAATCAAGCTTTTGTTTTAATTGTTCGTTTGACGTCAAAGAATACATTGTTGCGGCAGCTGAAAGCCAATGACCAATCGAATGTCCGCTTATACCAGTAGATTCCCATCCCCCATATCTCGGCTTTTTTGGAGGTTTCCCAACCGCTTCATAACATGGAGCAATCAGTCTGTCTACATCTAAGTAAAGCAAATACTCCATACCTTTTTCTTGTGAATCTTTAAAAATCCCATTTAATAATGATACTTTTTCCATCTTGATGTCCTCCTAAACTTGTTCTTGTTTAATATTATGGAACGAAAAGCCTGGAAACGGAATTCACAGATTAGCATATTACATATCTTATTTTTTGTTTTTTTGCTATAATCAAGAAAAAAGAGAGGATGGATACGTTAATATGCATGAAATAAGCATCTATTCAAATTCTCTTCCATTAATAAGAGAAATTGGCCATATGACTGATATAGACGGAACTAGTGGACATCCTGACAGATTAATGGAGAAAATAAATGTATTTGTCTATGTTAAAAAGGGGCATATACAAGTATTTGAAGATGGTGTTGAGTACAATCTTTATGAAGGAACATATCTTTTTCTCAGAAAAAATATTCCGCATTGGGGTGGGTCTTTATATAGTCCTGGTACAGAATGGTTTTATATTCATTTTTATGATTCTCCATATTTAAATGAGGAAAACAATCCAATTGAATATTCACAATACTATCAGCATTCATCCTTGATCTTAGAAGAAACATATGCCTCACAAATTAAACTTCCTAAGAAAGGTACTGTTAGTAACCCCGAGTATACAGAATTACAATTAAAAAAACTTGTTGATCGATATTTATTACCACATCCTATCAGACCGCTAACTCTATCTGTACTTACCTTTGAATTTTTCATTGATTTATACGCTCATAAATTTGAAGAATTAAAATCATCTAAACAAAATCGAATTGTTCAAAAAATGGTCGATTTATTTATCAACAATTCAACTAGAAAAATGAGCAGTACCGAAATTGCTAATGAGCTTGGTATGAACTACGCTTATTTATCAACTTTATTCCGAAAAGAAACCGGAAAGAGTATTACACAATTTCAGGACGAGCTCCTCATTGAACATGCGATTAAACTATTAAAAAACGAATCAGTGAATATTTCTCAAGTTAGTGACCAGCTCGGCTTTTCTAATCCATTTTATTTTAGTCGTGTGTTTAAGCGGATAACAGGAGTTGCTCCAACTACCTACTTAAACCAAACATATCGAAGTTAATAAAAGGATGAACAATGCTTAAAAGACAGGAATATCTTTTAAACACCCTATAATTCTTGTGTTCCGATTAAATGATTCTCAATAGAAATGTCCGAAATTAAATTACTAGATTACATCTCTTCACTTGTTTGACTCCATAAAACTCCATAAAGAAAGGAAGAGTGAAGCCCTAGAGCTCCATTCTCCCTTTTCATTATATTTTAAAGTTTTTAATTAACAACTGTAATTCTTCCGACATTTGTGCAAGAGTTGAGGCAGAAGATTCGATTTCCTCCATTGAGGCAAGCTGTTCTTCAGTTGCCGCCGATACATTTTGATTGCTTGCCGCAGATTGTATTGCAATATTTTTCACATGATTAATAGACGTTGCTACTTCAACCGTACCAGCATAAAGACGGCTTATCGCTTCTGAAACATCATTAATTTGTGATACAACTCCTGTTATTGAGTTTTCAATCTTTTCAAAAGAACTGCCTGCTTCATCAACAACAATAATCCCTTCCTCAACTTCTTTTGTCGTCTTCGTCATAGATAATAATGTTTGATTTGTATCTGCTTGAATCACATTTATTAATTGAGTAATTTGTTCAGCTGATTCGGCTGATTGTTCAGCTAATTTTCGAACTTCATCTGCTACAACAGCAAATCCCTTTCCATGCTCACCTGCTCTAGCTGCTTCAATTGCTGCATTTAATGCTAATAAATTCGTTTGAGCAGCAATCGTAGTAATCACTTCATTTATACGCCCAATTTCTAAGGAACGTTCACTCAGTCCATTTATCGATGATTCTAATCCGATTACATTTGAATTAATAGCGGTCATTTGGTTTTTTACTTTTTCTATAGCTCTCTTACCATCATTAGATATCTCTGCAGTTTGATTTGCATTATTAGACATATCATCAGCTTTTTTAGAAATCTGTTCAGAATAATGTTCCATTTCATTCATGACTTCAACACTTTCTTCAATTGAGCGAACCTGGTTGTCCATACCTGTTGCAAGTTCTTGAATTGTTGAAGAAATATGCTCACTTGCACGACTATTTTGTTCTGCACTTGCACTTAATTCCTCTGAAGAAGCTGCAACCATTTCAGAGGTATCACTTATTGTTTTGATGACTCCCCTTATACCTAATAACATATTATTAAACGATTGAACGAGTTGTCCAATTTCATCCTTCGACTGATAAGTACCAGCAACTGTAAAATCTCCTTGTTCCGCTTTTGACATCAATGACTTTATTTCGTTAATCGGGTTTACGATCTTTCCTGTTATGATAAAACCGATGAATGCAGACAATAAAACACTAATGATAATAACGGTAACCAATATTATTATAGCAAGCTGTAACTTTTCATTATTTTCTTTTTGAATCTTACCTGCAAGATCTTCATTATAAGCTTGAATCTCACCGATTGTATTATTGACCGCTGTCCTTTTCTCCTCAACAGTATCCTTAAACAATTGATAAGCTTCATTATTTTTGTTTAATGCTGCTAAATCTAAAACATCTTGCCTTGCTTCTTGGTATGCACGTAGATTGTCATTGTATTTTTCTAAAAGTTCTTTTTGCTCAGGAAACTTACTTACTTTTTCATATTTGGTAATTAGCTCTTTATTAGATTGTTTATTTTCTTCAATTTGATTTAATAGAGCTTGATTTTCTTCAGTATTTTCCGTCAACATTAACTCTAATGTATAGGCATCTATAGCTCTATTGTTTACTCTAATTTCTCCTAAATCTTTTATCGGGTTTAAATGCTCATTGTAAATGATGTCTGACCCCTTTGCCATATCCTTCATGTATTTAAAGCCAACACATCCCACTACGCCTAATGCCAGCAGAGTAATAAAAATTAATAATAATAGTTTTCTACTAGTCTTCATGTTGTTGATAAATTTCATTGTTTCTTGATGTCTCCTTTTCTAATTTTATATAAACTATATATCGGTTTTATATTTCGAATATTTTAGTACCTATTTGCAATGGTCGAAATTACCAACTTCTGAGGAGATGACTTAGGAATTTAAAGATTTATTTCTGCAATTTTTTATATAAGCATAAAAAACCGGATTTTTACAATCTCATACTAAAATCCAATTTCTTGTGTTTATTTATTCGTTTATTGTCCAAAAATTATTTCTAAAATACGATATAGACATGAATTTACATACAGATTATCTCCCATTAGATAATATGAAAATCTAATCCGAGTTTCTCCGAATTCCATATAGACAATAAATCTATTATTTGTAAGACCTCTTC
>NZ_CADEPK010000064.1 GCF_902829255.1 Metabacillus niabensis
CTTAATTATTATTAATAAGTCAACGAATCAATTAGCTTTCTTTGAAAATGGCATTTTAGTTAAACAATTCCGTATTGCTACTGGAAAAAAACCTTCCTATACACCCGAAGGAACCTTTCAGATCGTCAATAAAATTAAAAATAGACCTTATTATTCAGGTAATATAGCTGGAGGAGATCCAAATAATCCATTGGGTAATCGTTGGTTAGGAATTAATGCTAGAGGTACGAACGGAGATATATACGCGATTCACGGTAATAATAATCCTGATTCTATTGGGACATATGCTAGTAATGGATGTATTAGAATGCATGATGCTGAAATCGATTGGTTATATGAGCGCGTATCCGTAAATACAACGGTTCATATTACTAGCTCCTTACAATCTTTCGAATCAATCGCTGCTTCAATTGGTTACCATACTAATAGTGATAGTGTAAACGGAGAAAAATCTAATTTCTTGAAGTATGGAGCTAGAGGAGAAGCTGTACGTGAAATTCAAAAACAGCTAACAAACCTTGGGTACAATACAGGTGGAGTTGATGGAATATTTGGCAAACAAACTGAACAAGCAGTTATCGACTTCCAAATGCAGCATGGATTACTAGCAGATGGGATCGTTGGCCCACAAACAAGTAAAGTACTAGCAAAACAATAGCTTTTATATAGATATCAGCAAAAAAAGCCTCTAACGTATTAGTGGCTTTTTCGCTTTACTCCTAATTGTTTTTGAAATAATTAAATTGTCCCATATATAACTGACCGAAGACGTGGTTGATGATAGGCTTCTAAATTTGGATACATTTGCTGCATGTACACAGCAGATAATTTTTCTTTCGGATCGATTAGAACCCAAGTACCTAGCATTCCTGACCAACCAAATTCTCCAATGGAACTATTTATTCCCCCTAATGAAGGATTTTCCATAACTCGTACACCTAATCCATATCCATAGCCTTTTAAGTAATCCCAGTTATAATTGTTGCTATTTTCTAAAGTTAAATGGTTTTGTGACATTAGTTCAATCGTTTTGCGACCAATAATTTGCACTCCGTGTAATTGACCACCATTTGCTAGCATTTGTGCAAATCGATTATAATCTCTTAACGTTGAGAATAAGCCTGCACCACCATTCTCATATGGAAAATCAATTTGAAATGCTTCATCAGCTTCTTTAGCGCTTACAAGTTTGCCTTGCTCATTACGAATATATACGTTAGAAATTCGATGTTGTTTATTTTCTGGTACTTTGAAAAATGTATCCTCCATTTGTAGCGGGTCAAAAATTTCATCCTTCAAAAATTGACCGAATGTTTTGCCAGAAAGTACTTCTATGAAGGCTCCTAAAACATCATGACTTAAACCATAATGCCACTGTGAACCTGGCTCAAATGCTAAAGGAATGGATGCAATCATTTTGGAAATTGTTTGCACGTCAATCGCTTCCCCTTGACGTACCCTTTGATCTATGTTTGACATTGCCTTTGCTGTCATTCTTTCTGTTTCATTTGCATCACCAGGATAAGTTATTCCTGAAGTCATCGTAAAAAGATCCTTAACTAATATTTTATTAGCTGTAGGTCTTTCTATATAATTACCGTTTTCTTGCTTTTCAAAGACACGTTGATTTTTAAATTCAGGTAAATATTCTTCAAGTGGATCATTTAATAAAAATAGGCCTCGCTCATATAACATTAATGCAGCCGTACATGTTACAACCTTTGTCATTGAGAAAATTCGATAAATTGTTTCGTCTGTTATCGGCAATTCTTTATCAATATCCGCAAATCCTAAGTAGTTTTCGTAAATGGTTTTTCCATCCTTCGTCACCATACATGCGCATCCCGGAAGTCCATTCCCAACGAAATGTTGAAGAAGGGTTGTTAATCTACTATGTAAATCAGACATCGAATCACTCCAAATCTTTCTCTTAAAGTAATGGTAATCACTGTTTGTTTAATTGGATAAAAGGATTTGATAATCCTGCTTTTTAACAAATTTTTTCAGAAAAGTTTTATAAGCTTTACCCCATGTGCTGGAACCTTTGCTTCTATCTTCTCTTCAACAATACCTTCTTCCACATTGACCCATAAATCTTTTACATTTTTTGGTGAAGTAATTCCGAGTTGGTCCAAGGAGACAGTCAATAACGTTTCTTCATCTGTTGCATTAAATAGTGCTACATACGTTAATTCATTATCCTTTGCCGTCCATACAATTTTATCATTTTCCCTGTAAACTAGCTTATTACTATGGCTATTACGATGCATATTTAAAACTTCTTTGTTTGTTAATAATGACAATGTCCATTCATCATTGTCCCGTAGTTCACCACCGAACATTAATGGGGATTTAAAAATACACCAAAGAGTCATCATCGTTAATTGCTCATCTTTTGTAAATCGTGTAAAGCGATCACTTCCACCGCCATCAACAGATCGAATCCCGATGTGACCTAAAGGTAACATGTCACAATCTGGCCAATTTCCTTCTGATACATGTTCACTCCACTTTTCACATCTTTCAAACATTCCATATAATAACTCCCATTTATCCCAGAAATCATCCGTCATTCTCCACATATTTGCATTAGCCTTTAATTCATTCGCATGTTGTAATGGTGCAGGACCAGGTGAAAGGCTTAAAACTATGTCTCTACCACAATTGTCAATTGCCTTTCGAATGAGTTTTATCTCTTCGATATGGATATCATAAAGGCGTGAAGCTGCAATATCATCCACCTTAATAAAGTCTACTTCCCATTCAGCATATAGCTTAAGTAACGAATTATAGTATTCTTGTGCTCCTTCCTTTGATGCGTCAACACCATACATGTCTGTATTCCAAGGACATATTGAATTAGGATGAGCAATATCTCTTGCGCCAACATTTGTTCCTAATATCGGTGTATTTGCATGGACAGCTTGGCGGGGAATTCCTCGCATTATATGAATCCCAAACTTTAAGCCAAGATTATGAATATAGTCCGCCAACTCCTTGAAACCCCTTCCATTTCGTGCTGAAGGAAAGCGATTTGTAGCCGGAATTAATCTTGAATATTCATCCATTTCTAAAGGAACAAAAGGACGATAAACTGAAGATACAGCACCAGGCTCATACCATTGAATATCAACTACAACATATTCCCATCCATATTCCTTTAAATTTTTTGCAATGTAATCAGCATTCCCCTTTACTTCCTCTTCTGTAACAGTAGCTCCGTAACAGTCCCAACTATTCCACCCCATCGGAGGTGTCTTCGCAAATGTTGTATGGTTCATTCAAATCATTTCCTTTCTATTATATTGCTATTCTACTTATATAATAAAAGGAATGATTTTCAACAATCTATAATAAACTTTTGCTTTTTATGTACTATATTGCTATTAATCAAATTTCAATTGGTTTACTGAAGCAATATCTTTGCCATCTCTAAATTCCCCAGGGGAAAAACCAAGCCATTTGCGAAAGACTTTAATAAAGTAACTTCCATTGGAATAGCCTATTAATTTAGCTATCTCATCAATTGTTAACTCTGATTGTCGTAGCAAGTTAACTGCTTTCTCCATCCTCACTTTTGTTAAATATTCAATTGGCGTATAGCCTGTAGATTGCTTAAATATACGAATAAAATGGTATTTAGAAATTTCCACTTCAATTGCGATTTCCTCTAAGCTTTGAATATACGCATAGTCCTTTTCCATTTTTTCTACTGCATTTTGGATTTTGACAGGCCAATTGCTTTTCATCTTTTTGTGCTCATCAGAAAATCTAAAAAGCTCCATAATGAATTGATAAACAATTGATGCTGCCCGATACCCATCCGTAATTTGTTGTCTACTAGCTGCATGAAATATATTTTGTAGTAAACTAATGACGGAATGATCATTATTTATTTTAATCACTCTTCCTATCTTTCCTACCAACTCATTCCAGTGATGGATAATTCCAGTTGGCCTAACTAAAATATAATAAAATTCCCATGAATTGCTTTCTTCTGGTAAATAATATATATGGTCACTTGGTATTTCAACCATAAATGCATAACCGGGCATTATTTTGTACGTCTTTTCATCGATAGCAAGATGACCAAACCCCGATATTGTATATTGAAATAATAATAATGGCCCATCAACCCGTTTACGGCCATCCCAATGATACTGCTCTTTATTCGAAATAAGATCATGTCCAACTGCAAACAATTGACAAAATGGTCCATTTAAAGTATCTAGAAAACGAAATCCATATGTTTCACAATGATGGTGCTGTTCCATTTTTATCCCCCAAATTGCATCATATTGTTAATCATACTAATAAACAATTGGAAAATAAACATTAATAAAACGAAATAATTTTCGATTTGGTTATTTATTGACAAATGTTATTTTATTAATTATAATATTTTTGGAAACGCTTACAAATAGAGGGGTGATTTGATTGTCTAAAATCACATATGAGTTAAAAAACAGTAAAGGAAAAATGATTGATGCTTTACTTCATATGAATTTATATAAAATGCCGGATGGAAGGCAATTATATGAAGCTACAGAAAAAGAA
>NZ_CADEPK010000065.1 GCF_902829255.1 Metabacillus niabensis
ATTGCAAAGCATAAAAATAGCAAATGGGAAAGTGGAGCACGAACGAAACAATGGTTAAAAATAAAAAATTATAAGCAAGCTAGCTTTTTTATTACAGGATATGATAAGGAAAATGGTTATTTTCATGTTGGGGTCTATAAAAATGACGAGATTTACCAAGCAGGTGCTTTTTCCCATGGAATGACTAGTAAAGAACGGGATTCACTTATTCAAATTATGAAACAAAATAAACAAAATGAGTCGGCTTCATTTATTAAAATGAATCCAGCAATCGTTGTTGATCTTCAGTTTATTTCACTATATAAAGGTCAGCTTCGTGAGCCATCATTCGTGTCATTTCGATTCGACCACACTGTTGAAGAGTGCACGTGGGATCAAATAATTATTTCAACAGCACCAGTTCATCGAGAGGTTCAATTCACCCATCTTCAAAAACCATTGTGGGAAACAGCTGATGTGAAAAAGGAAACGTTTATTAGCTATCTTTTACAAATTTCAGACTATATGCTTCCATTTATAAAAAATCGCTTATTAACGGTTATTCGCTTCCCTCACGGCATGTTTGGAGAAGCATTCTATCAAAAAAATTGTCCAGAATATGCTCCAAGCTTTATTCAAACAGTAAAGCAGGAAGAAATCGAGTATATCGTTTGTAATGATGTGTCGACATTGTTATGGCTTGGAAATCAGCTTGCGTTTGAGTACCATGTACCGTTCCAAACAGTTGATACACATATGCCAACAGAAATCGTCTTTGACTTAGATCCGCCTTCTAGAGACTATTTTTCATTAGCCATCAAGGCAGCTAACGAAATGAAACAAATCTTTGAGCAATTTCAGCTGCAAACATATCCGAAGCTCTCAGGAAATAAAGGTCTGCAAATTCATATTCCTTTAACAAAAAATTCGCTTAGCTATGAAGAAACTAGGATATTTACTGAATTCATTGCCGAATTTCTTGTTAATAGCTTTCCAGATGATTTTACAACAGAACGTTTAAAAAAGAACCGTGGAACCAGATTGTACATCGACTACATCCAACATGCAGAGGGAAAAACAATTATTGCTCCCTATTCATTACGAGGAAAAAAAGAAGGTGCGTTTATCGCCGCTCCGCTATTTTGGCACGAAATAAACGACAAGCTTTCAGTTGAGCAATTTACAATGGAGAATGTTCTAAATCGAACTAAAACGTTAGGCTGCCCATTTTCTGATTACTATCATCATCCACAGGATAGCCAATTGCGGACAATTATTCACGATTTAAAGCAGCTTTCAAACAACCATAAGTAAGCGTTACCACTAAGTGATTTAACAAACCCTTAGTGGTAACGGTTACAAATAAAATCATCTAAAGAGCAAATGCTGACTATGTACACCAGCTTTTTTTAATAATGCTTTTAGCTGAACTTGTTCCTCTGGTGAAAGTCCTGAAAATGCACGGGCAATCCGAATTGCATGAATTGGATAAATTTCATCTAGATAGGCCTGACCTTTATCAGTTAATTTTGCATAAACAGAGCGCTTATCTTTCGGATCTTGCTCACGATAGATAAACTCATTTTTTTCAAGCTTATCAATTACATACGTAACATTTCCACTTACTAATAAAAGTCGTGAGCCAATTTGTTGCAGTTTTTGTGGTCCCCTCGTATATAGCAATTCTAATACTGCAAACTCTGTTGGGTTAAAGCCATGCTCTTTGCTATCGCGAATGGAATGCTCAGAAACACTTTTGAAAGCCCTTGCAAAAATACGAAACAAATCTAAAGCATTTTGTAATTCTTCTTCCGTGTATTGTTTCATCTCATCGCCCTCTTATTAAAAAATTCATTTTTGTTTAATTCTACTATGATTTTATCAAAATTTGAAGGTTTTTCCTGACAAATCCAAGAAATAGATCATTTATTTTTTTAAAAAAGCGATATTGACGGGGGTTACTATGAGAAAAACAATTATTGAATCGCTAAAAAATATTGAAGCAGAAGAAAAAATAGCTGTGCTTTTAGCTTGTGAATCAGGAAGTCGTGCCTGGGGTACCCAATCACCAAATAGTGACTATGATATTCGATTTATCTACATACATCATTCAGATTGGTATCTCCAACTATTTGAACAGCGCGATGTGTTTGAAAAAACAATTCCCCCAACTATCGAGCTTGTTGGCTGGGACTTAAAAAAGGCATTAAAACTTTTATACAACTCAAATCCAAGTTTATTGGAATGGATCCATTCGCCGATTATTTATCGAAGTGATGATGCGTTTTTAAAAAATCTAAAGAATTTATCACAACAATTTTGCTCGATTCCTAGTTTGCTATACCATTATGTTCATATGGCTAAGAAAAATTTCCAATCCTTAAACAAGGAAAGAAATCGTACTCCAAAACGATACATAAATTGTATTCGACCGATTATGATGTGCTTATCGCTTCTCAATGGTTCAGGTTTCCCTAATGGAACAATTCAGGAACTTTTTCTTAACAATGTTGATGATAAAAAGCTCTTGGCTCAATTTCAGTCATTACTAAAAGTAAAAAGTGAGGAGCAACATTTATTCTCTTCGCAAGAGCTAGATAAATTTATTCAAGAATCGATATTTTTCCTTGAAGATAAAATGAAAAAAATTCATTTTCGTAATAAGCCAAATGTAGATTCATTAAATGATTTTTTTATTAATATGGTAAAACGATATTCATAATCAAGAGCGAAGAAGCCCATTAATTTGCTGTATTAGAGCTTCTTCTCTTTACTTGCGGAACATTTCGATAAAAGTAGTTGTACTCATCTTTTAGTTCTGTAAGAGTCATTTTATTTAAAACCTGTGAATTGTACACACCAATCGCAAGTAATTTCTGTGAATAATAATTTCTTTGCTCCTCAAGTGCATTCTGTAACATTTTGCTCATGAAAGTCATCTCCATTTTATTATTTTCCTACTATTTACCTTACAGTAGAAATGTTAGTTGTTGGTTAAGGCAGTGTTAAGATTCTCTTTCAACATATTAATTTTTGTTAAAAGAGTTAACAGTGTCTTTTTCTTCAATTGTAAAATGTACACATAAGTCTGCTAACAGCAATCACTATCCTCCTTCAACTGTTAAAAGGATGAACAGCAATGAAGCTTTCTATACTTCTTGTTTAAATTTATGGTAATTCGGCGAAAATAGTTTCAATGACGCAAGGAGTTGAAACGATGAAAATACGTGTAGTTTCTGTTGAAGAAATAGGTAATAAAACGAAAATTTTCTTTTTAAATGAAACTGAACCAAAACCATTACAGTTATATATGGCAATAACCGATCATTTATCACTCGAATTATTAACAGTTTTTAATTTAGATACAAATCAATTCGAAGATGTCACTACTATATTCACTAAAGAGTATTTACAAAACCTCAATGATCTCCTTTTAGTAGATGTATCCCCTGTAAAGCAATCTAAAGTGCTATAAAAAGATCGTTTCATCACTACCCCCTTTTATTACTTCTCATATTAATATTTCTCACATAATAATTCACACATCCTGTCATTATTCCTAACATCATTTTTGAAACCGACTTTCTTTGTTAGATTTTATAACATTATTGAAGTTTTTTCTGACACATTAAAGTATACTAATATCAAGAATGTTTCTTTAAAGGGGTGGAGTTATGAGTCAGCAGGACCGCTCTTATAAGGATAAAAAGGTCATCTCAATTGGGACAGTTAGTGAGTTAACCGGTTTAACCTTAAGACAAATCCGTTATTATGAGGAAAGAAAATTAATTGCTCCATATCGTAATGACAGAGGAACAAGGAAATACTCATTTAACGATATCGAGACCTTAATGGATATTGCTGATAAACGTGAAGATGGTGTCCAAACAACTGAAATTTTAAAAGAAATGAGATTAAAAGAAAAGCAGCGTGAAAGTGAAGCAGATATGAAGAAAAAGATGCTCCAAGGCCAATTGAATGCACAATTTAGATATGGACGAGGAAAATTGTAACACCCCCTTCCAAGGACCCCTTATATAGTATTAGTTTCTACTAATAGTATGTATAGGGGTCTTGCCATATTCTATCCCCCTCTTTTTTGCTTTTTCCCCAGATCTTTTCCCCCATAACATTTTACCTAAAAACATTATTCACCAACAAACAATCGACAATCCTCGTATTTTCGGATGTTTTTTTTATTCATATGAATCTCAAAATATTGCATCTATCAAGGATTAAAATGACTAAATATAGTAATTCCATCAAAATTTTATGAAAATTGTAAAAAAAATGCTCCGAAACCCTTTACAATAGGAAAAAATATCCGATAATAGAATTACTAGGGCTTTTCCACCTAGTAAAGCTAAGAGCGAGGTGGTTTTTGTGAAATCTATTGATGCAAAAATTGAAGAGTACCGAAAGAAAATGTTTGTTATCGCAAAAGAAAACGGTATAGAATCGCATCTCACACTAATTGCAAGCCAAAACCTTGACGAGCTACTTAATATTAAAATGAATGAAAGTCACCAAAATT
>NZ_CADEPK010000066.1 GCF_902829255.1 Metabacillus niabensis
ATAAAACTCCTCCGTATGCTCATATTTTGGTTGGGGAACCAAAAATATTTTAGCACCACGGAAGAGTTTTTTTAATACCACGCTGAAAGCTTTTTGGAACCCTAGGCCTAGCCTAGGGTTTTCTTTTTCACAAAAAAATTACCCACATACATGTTGTACGTGGGTAATACATAATCCAATCCTTATTTTAAATCCTCAATTGAATCAAAATCCATATATTCTGGTACGACTAAGCCTGTTTTTGCACCTTCAAGGTTTGCACCAAGGTCTTCGAATTGACCTTCAAATTTCTTATATTGATCCGCATGTGTTAATGGAAGCCATCCAGCAATATGTGCATCTATACTTCCATCTGCTACTCCAGCCCACATTGGACCTGCTTCAACCTGGCTTAATGTTACTTTATAGCCTAAATCTTGAAGAACCTTAGCTACTACATTCGTGCTTGCAATTTCACTGTCCCATGCAACATACGCAAGCTTGACTTTATCACCGTTACCATTTTCAGCACCTTTTGTCCATTCTGCTACTTTATCAGCATTTTCTTCTACCCAGCTAGCTGCTGCTTCTTCAGGTGATGTGCCATCTTGAATACTGCTCATCACAACTCCCATTTCATCAGGAGTCCAATGGAATTGATCTAATACTTTATAAACACCTGGAAGATCTTCAGCTAATCCTTTACGAGCAATTGAGTGAATGTCTTCTGCTTCACCATAAACACCCTTCGGATCTTCCAAATATTTTAAATCAAACTTAGAAAACATCCAATGTGGCGTCCAACCGGTAATAACAATCGGCTCTTCCTTATCAATCGCCTTTTTTAGAGAAGCAGTCATCGCTGCCCCTGAACCTTCAATTAGCTCCCAATCTGATAGTTCATATTCTTCAAGAGCATTCGCAGTAGCCTTCATAATTCCAGCGCCTGGGTCAATTCCTGTTATTTTATAATCAACGGATTCACCGACAGAACCAGAATTAGCTGAGCTTGCATCTTTCCCTCCGCTACAAGCAGCTAAACTAAAAGATAAACCTAACGCCAATGAAACTGTTGCTATTTTTTTAATCATTATACATTTCCTCCCCTTTTTGTCTTCCCGATATTTTGCGTAATTCTATCTAGAATAATCGCAATGATTACGATTGCCAATCCAGCTTCAAATCCTGTTCCAGTTTGCAATTGTGTAACGGCACGATACACATCTGCTCCTAATCCAGGTGCTCCAACCATTGATGCAATTACTACCATTGATAATGCTAACATGATGCTTTGATTGATTCCGGCCATAATAGTCGGTAAAGCCAATGGTAATTGAACCTTAAGTAGCTTCTGTCCTGTTGTAGAACCAAATGCTTGTGTCGCTTCAATTAGATCATCTGGAACCTGTTTAATACCTAAGATCGTTAAACGAATTGTTGGTGGCATCGCAAAAATAACCGATGCAACAACTCCTGGTACTACTCCAATATTAAAGAAAAAGATAGCTGGTAACAGATATACAAATGCAGGCATCGTTTGCATAAAGTCTAAAATCGGTGTAACCACCTTACCTACTTTCTCGCTTTGGGATGCCCATATTCCAATCGGAACCCCAAGTAATATGGAAATCCCAACTGAAGTAATCACTAGCGCTATCGTATCAAGCATATTTTCCCAATACCCTAGATTATCTATTAATAATAATCCGATTATAGTAAAAAGAGCGATTTTCCAGTTACAGACTTTCCAAGCAAGTAAGCTTACGAGGAGTGCTAATATAATGACTGGGATATATCCTAAACCTAATACAATACCATCTACAAAAAATTCTAAGCCAGTTGCAATCCCTTCAAAAAACGGTTCAAAATGCTCAACTAACCACTCAATTAATACGTCTATCCAATCAGCTATTGGTAACTTTGGAAATAAATTATCCATTTTATTCTACCTCCCTTTCAACTGTTAAAGGGGGCTCGGTTATTTTATCAGCTTCGTTAATATACGTTTCATTACCTGATAGTGCACCAATTAATGCACCTCTTATAACAATTCCTTTTAAGCGATGAGCATCATCTATTACAGCTACTGGTATTGTTGCTGTTGATACCTCATCAAATAAATCAACAAGTAACGTATCCTCCGACACAGTTACAAGCTGCTTTGTAATGACTTCTTCTAACGGAAGTCCTTTTTCGATTGCTTGATTTGCATCCTGCGCTGTAACGGCTCCTATCAATCGCTTCTGTTTATCGACAATATAAACTGTAGATATTTGATGATCCTTCATCACCTTGAGCGCGATTCTAGCACCCTTTTCAAGCTGTATTGTTTCGGCTCTCTTCATGACATGACCAGCTGTTAGAACTTTTGATAAGTCAACGTCTTCAACAAAACGTTCGACATAATCATTTTCAGGATTCATTAAAATTTCTTCAGGTGTTCCTATTTGAACGATATTTCCATCCTTCATTAATGCAATACGGTCACCAATTCTTAATGCCTCATCTAAATCATGTGTAATGAAGATGATTGTTTTCTCCATTGTTGCTTGAAGATCCAACAGCTCGTCCTGCATGTCTTTTCTAATTAATGGGTCAAGTGCACTGAATGCCTCATCCATTAATAAAATATCAGGATCATTCGCTAAGGCACGAGCAAGTCCAACCCGTTGCTGCATACCACCACTTAGCTGACTTGGATATTGTTCCTCATATCCTTCAAGACCAACTAATTTAAGAGCTTCTAATGCAAGCTTTCTACGTTTCTCTTTATCTATCCCTTGGATCTCTAAACCATACTCAGTATTTGCTAGAACTGTTCGATGTGGAAATAATGCAAATCGTTGAAAAACCATACTCAATTTTTTTCTCCGGACATTTCGTAGAGCTTCCTTATTCATTGCAACTATATCTTCCCCATCAATAAGAACTTGGCCACTTGTTGGCTCTATTAATCGATTAAACATCCGAACTAATGTGGACTTCCCGCTACCTGATAAACCCATAATCACGAAAATCTCACCAGGATAAACATCAAAATTAGCGCGATTCACCCCAACAGTTGAACCTGTTTCTTTTAAAATTTCTTGCTTAGTTTTTCCCTGTTTTAGAAGCTGAGCAGCTTTTTTCGTATTCTTGCCAAAGATTTTCGAAACTTCTCTTACAGAGATTTTTGCCGAACTATTATCTTTACTCATTTTTTCACCTCAATTAAACTTTTAAAAAACGCGACGTATTATCAATATCGGCAAATCCTCCTTTTTATTTTTTGTCACGAACACTGTACCTATATAAGTATAGGAATATTACAAATAGATTACAAAGCGCAAATACTAGCATTTACCTTCGTAAACTTTGTACAGAAAAAACTGTACAGACTTAACGTTCCATATTCTTATAAATCCTCTATATTCCTCCCAATTCTTAGTCTTTACTTTCAAAACACTTAAATGTAGTCTGTATATATATAATCACTAATAGGATGTGAAAGGGTTTGCAAGAGAAAGAAGAACATGAAAGGGCTCGTGAACGAGTCATCGAGGCCATATCTCAAAATATGAATTTATATGGAGTAACTCCCTCAGTAGGTAGACTATGGGGTCTTCTTTATTTTCAAAATCAACCGATGACACTTGATGAAATGAAAAATGAACTTGGAATGAGCAAAACGAGTATGAGTACATCGGTAAGACACTTAATGGATTTGAATATGGTTGATAAAGTATGGAAAAAGGGAAATCGAAAAGATTTATATGTAGCTGAAGAAGATTGGTACCAAACTTTTATCGATTTTTTCACAATAAAATGGCGCAATGGTGTTAACATAAATGTGTCTGCAATTGAAAAATCACTAAAGGAACTAAATAAGCTACTTGAATCACCTACAATATCCGAAGAGCTTAGAATTCAAATAACTCATGATATTGAAAAGCTCCATAAAGCATTAGATTATTATGATTGGCTCAATCGACTAGTGGATAGCTTTGAGTCAGAAGAAATTTTTAATTTTATACCAAAAAAGGAACCGGATTTGCCGAAATAATTGCAATTTCAATTTCTTCAACATATATCAGATTCATCAAATAAAAAATAGTAAGCAGCGGGTTTCTATAACTCGTTGCTTTTTCAATTTTGCGCGTTAAAAACATCTAAATATCCATTATTTTATTGTTTAATTGTATAGATAAACGAATAACTCCTAATCCTATTGATATCTGGATCTACATTATATGATTAAGTCGAAACAATAAGGATGTGTCTTTATGAATAATGAGACAATTGTTGAAGAGTTAAATACCATTTTAAGAGGGACTTATATGGGAATTCGTTCAATGGAGCATTATATCCAAAGAACCGACGATTTGTCTGTAAAAAGCACTTTCCAATCGATGCAGCAAGAGGTCAAGCAAAATGCACAAGCATTAGCTGAACGAATCCAAAATTTAGGCGGAGTTCCTGCTGATGATGAAGGCTTGTCTGGCTCCATTCACTCCTTTATGCACAAGGTCATGCTCCCAAACAGTTCAGAAGCAATGATTAAGGATGCCATTAAAGGAAATGAGAACTATGGGGTTGAATACTCTGAGGAAGTTGTAAAAGGTGATTTAGACATTGAAAGTAAACGAATTGTTGAAAACATAATCGATACGAATCGGAGACATGTATCG
>NZ_CADEPK010000067.1 GCF_902829255.1 Metabacillus niabensis
TGACTTGTACTGTTGATTTGAACTAATATGTAGACTTCTGTGGGACATAGCGAGGAAAGTAAGGCGCATGCAGGGGAGAACAGAGGGAAGCATGATGTCCGCGTAGCTGAATCGTAAACGGACATCAACTATTTTTTGTTAAATAAACTACTAATAAAAAATTTAGCTTTTATTTCTTTCGTGCTGGATTGATACTGACCATTAGTTGGAAAATAACCCCTGCTAACAAAATAAATGAGGTTGTTAATAAAGGTAAGCTTTGTGCTATTATCGGATGGGACTGATAAATAGTTTGCAGCTGGTTATCATGAGCAATCATCTTACCGGCAGTGAAGGCAAGTAAGCCTCCGCCAACATAGATAAGTAACGGATATTTTGTTAATAAATAGAGAATGATTTTACTTCCCCAAATAATGATTGGAATTGAGATAAATAAACCAATGACGACAAGTAATTTATGCCCCTGTGCTGCTCCTGCTATTGCAATAACATTGTCAAATCCCATTAACAGGTCTGCTAACACAATTGTTTGAATCGCTTTCCATAATGAACCATGACTTTTTATTTGATTTGTTTCTTCGTTTTTCCCTGTAAGTAAGTGAAACGCAATATATAATAGAAAAATTCCGCCAATTAATTGTAGAAAAGGTATATCTAATAAGGTGACCGCTATCATCGTAATGCAAATACGGACTATAATCGCTAATAAGGTGCCTAGTATAATTGCTTTGTTACGCTGAATAACGGGTAGATTGCGACAAGCCATAGCAATAACAACTGCATTATCTGCTCCTAGGACTAAATCAATGCCAATAATGATAAATAGTGATAGAAGAAATTCCTGTTCCATATAATAAACCCTCTTTCAGCTTAGTAACTGCTCGTACAATTATATGAAAACATTTATAAAATATGATTTAGATCACGCTAATGATGGTGAAATTTTGTCCTATATTTTCTTGGGAATTTTTAAGAACACGCTGTATAAAGGGATAAAGCAAAGCGAATGGTAAAGAATAACTTTTACTATTTCGTCTATTGTAGAGAAGCATGTCTCTTCACTTTTCTTAATGGATAGGTTAAATAACTGTTTTTAATATTTCAGAGTTTTTTTATTTCCTTTATGCACTTTTTATCATAAAATAGGAGTACAAGATTCAATCATCACTTTTGAAGGTTTTATTAGGTATTTGGAGAATTTTGCTGACTTTAGCAGATACCTACTAACACTTTCTCTTTGCCCAAGTGGTTAAATTTTCTGCAAATTGGGTAAAGTGTAGGAAGTACAACTACCTCATATGGAGGGAGTTGTCCCTTCAACATCTTATATAGAAGGGAAGGTTAAGAGTAATGGAAATCGAACGTATTAATGAAAATACTGTAAAGTTTTACATTTCGTATCTCGATATTGAAGAGCGCGGCTTTGACAGAGATGAAATATGGTATAACCGCGATCGAAGTGAGGAGCTTTTCTGGGAAATGATGGATGAAGTCCATGAGGAAGAGGAATTTATGGTTGAAGGCCCACTCTGGATTCAAGTCCAAGCACTTGATAAAGGTTTGGAAGTAATTGTAACAAAAGCACAATTATCGAAAGATGGACAAAAGTTAGAGCTTCCAATATCAGATGAAAAACTAAAAGAGCTTCCAATCGATGAAAATGTAGAATCGTTATTAGGAAATTTTAATAAACAAGATGATGCAATTGATGAGCTTGTTGAAGAGATTGAACATGAGCTTCAATTTGTGATCAAATTTAATGATATAGAAAATGTTATATCCTTGGCGAAATGCTCAGTGTTGCCGGGGATGACAAATCATTTATTCTCACTTGACCAATCCTATTATCTATTTATTGAATTTAATGATGAGGTGGACGATGATGAGATTGAGAATACTTTAAGCATCATATTAGAGTATGGACAAGAATCTCGTGTTACAATTCACCGACTTGAGGAATATGGGAAGGTCATTGCGAAAGATAATGCATTAAAGGTAATTAATAAGCATTTTGCATAATAAAATATAGATAATGGAACAATTGCAATATATAAATATCCATTATTCATTTTGGTTAAACCTGATTTAAAATTTTAAATCAGGTTTTTTTATTGATGGTTGTGACAAGATAATTTAAGATGGAGAATCAATGTATGCAAAGCAAAATATAATAATGGAAAATAAAAAGTTTTGTCATATCATTCCGTAGGCTAAGTGCGTTTAGTTTCATCTAAGTAAGGGAAAAAGTAAAAGAAAGTAAGTAAGGTGAAACGATGAAAAATATATTCCGGCTGCTGTTATTTATTGCTTTATCTGCATCATTTGTCCTATTAACAAAAAATCTTTGGGGAGATTTTGTTGTTGGCATCGTTAGTATTGTTTTTACATTATCAATAATCTTTATATGTATCGTTATTTTTTTAGAAAATCGTCACCCTTCACATACAATTACATGGTTAGTTGTCCTTGGTGGTTTTCCGTTAGTCGGTTTCTTTTTTTATTTATTTTTTGGACGGAACATTAAAAAAAGACGACTTTTTGCTAAAAAAGCATTAACCGATGAAAAGGCATTTTTAGAAATAGAAGGAAATCATTCTTCCTATCAAGATAAAATGGCACATATGGGAGAGCATCAGCAATTATTGTTTAAGCTTGCTCATCGATTAGGGCATAGCCCAGTCTCCTTTGGAACGAAGACAAAGGCATTAACAAATGGTGATGAAACCTTTGCCCACATATTTCATGAAATTAAACAGGCTAAGCATCATATTCACCTGGAATATTATATCGTGAGACATGATGAAGTAGGACAGACGTTAAAAAATTTACTCATAGAAAAAGCGAAGGAAGGTGTGGATATTCGCTTTTTATATGATGCAGTTGGCTGCTGGAAGCTATCGAAAAAGTACTTAAAGGAAATGAAGGCTGCAGGAATTGAAGCAGTTCCGTTTTTACCAGTGAAATTTCCATTGCTTAATAATAAAATAAACTTTCGTAATCATCGAAAAATAATTATTATAGACGGCTCAATCGGTTTTGTAGGAGGATTAAATATTGGTGATGAATATTTAGGAAGAAATATGAATTTTGGCTTTTGGCGTGATACACATTTGTTGATAAAGGGAGAGGCAGTTAGGACGCTTCAAATGATTTTTTTGCAGGATTGGTATTACATGACAGATAAAAAGCTATTATCACAAACCTATTTAACGTCCTCAAAAGATAAGCCAGAGCAAACTGGAGGAGTCCAGCTTATTGCAGGGGGACCTGATAATAAATGGGATGTTATCAAAAATCTCTTCTTTTCAATGATTATTTCAGCTAAACAGTCGATATGGATTGCATCACCCTATTTTATACCTGATGAGGACATACTGACAGCATTAAAGGTTGCTGCATTAAGCGGACTTGATGTTAGATTGCTTATTCCAAAGCATCCAGACAAGAAAATTGTTTACTATGCATCACGCTCATATTTCCCTGAATTATTAGATGCAGGAGTTAAGGTATATGAATATGAAAAAGGCTTCCTTCATTGCAAAATAATAATTGTCGATTATGAATTAGCATCGATTGGTACTGCCAATATGGATATGAGAAGCTTTCATTTGAACTTTGAAGTTAACGCTTTTCTTTATCGAACTGGAAGTACACAAACGCTTGTTAATGAATATTTAATTGATATTGACAATTCAAAAGCAATAGTTAAAGAGGAATTTTCTAGAAGGCCATTTTACAAAAAACTATTTGAATCTACGGCAAGATTGCTATCTCCCTTATTATAAGGGAGTTTTTTTTATCAATTTACTTGAAAAATTCACTTTCACCAATTTGCAATCTACTTTCAAATTTGGATAATGAACGTATATAGAAAGGAAGTGAAGCTCTTGTTTGTCGCTCAAAACGAAAAAGGAGTTTTAATAAATGTGGCAGAAAGGAAATGGACAAAGGATCGGCTAAGGAGCTTAAGAGATCATTCTGACTTTTTCTGTCCAGTATGTAATAGTGAAGTAGAGCTAAGAATCGGAAATATTGTATCAGCTCATTTCGCTCATAAGAAAATTTCAGGATGTACAGAACAGCATGAAGCGGAAAGTAGTTACCATTTACAGGGGAAGCTCGATTTATACGACTGGCTCAAGCATAACAAAGCGGTTAGGAATGTAAAACTAGAGCCATACCTACCTAAAATCAAACAACGTCCAGATTTATTAGCTGAAACGGAGAATGAAATCGTAGCAATTGAATTTCAATGCTCAACGACAGATTCAAAAATTCTCGTAAAAAGAACCGAAAATTATCAAAGCTTACAAATGAAGCCTCTATGGTTATTGGGAGCAAAAAGGTTAACTCGTGTTGGGATGACTTCATTTTCTATTACGCCGTTTCAATGGCACCTAACAAACTTTACTGATCACGGTGAGCCTCCGCAATTATATTGCTACTGTAGCCAAACGAAGGCATTTATTGTCCTAGATTCAATTATCCCCTTTTCACCCCGGTTAATTTTTGCCACACATCAGAAGATTCCAATTAATTCGATTACCTTTAAGGAATTAATAAATATAAAAATAAACAGGAGAACATTGTAT
>NZ_CADEPK010000068.1 GCF_902829255.1 Metabacillus niabensis
GAAATATATTGTTGATGGTAAGGTTCTTGTTAGTGAAATCAATGAGTTGTTTAATTTATCAATCGATGATACTGATGTCGATACGATTGGTGGATGGGTATTAACAGAGCATTATGATATAAAAACTGGAGGCTTTGTTGAATTTGGTTCACTAACCTTCAAAGTTACCGAGATGGAAAATCATCATATTCGCTATTTAGAAATTACAAAAATGCAAAAAGAAGCATTACCTAACCCGGCGTTATTAGAAAAGAAAATTGCAACTTCTTAAGGACTTACTATTATGTAAGTCCTTTTTTAGTACGATTAATTTTCAGTATCGAATGTGATTTTGTAAAGTGACTTTTAAGAATTGTTATCTAGATATACATAAAAGGGTTGCTTTCTGATGAACAAACCTTCACAATGAAAAGGATATCCAATATTATTAGGTCGTAGGTGATGACAATTATTAAAGTTAAAACATCTCCACTAAGTGGAGGGGAATTTAATCGTGGTGTTTTTGCAACAATTGATATTGAAAAAGGGACGCTTATTCATGAAGCGCCAGTAATACCATACCCAAATAGGGATCATGTATATATTGAGAAAACGATTTTAGACGATTATGTATTTGAATATGGAATTAATCATACTGCAATCGTATTAGGATATGGAATGTTATTTAATCACTCATATCATCCGAATGCAACGTATGATATTAACTTTGATAATCATACTTTTGAATTTTATGCATATAAGGATATTAAAGCTGGGGAAGAAATTCTGATTAATTATAATGGGGATGTTGATGATACAGAGCCGCTTTGGTTTAATAAAGATGAAAAGAAATAATTAATATTCTGTAATCA
>NZ_CADEPK010000069.1 GCF_902829255.1 Metabacillus niabensis
CTCGTGATGTTTGGAATGGTTGTTGCTGTTTTACATTCTCCTCAAACTGTATTGGCAAAAAAAGAGGAAAAACCTATGTTTGAATTTGGCATTGTACCTGACGCTCAATATTGTAATTGTAATCCTTCTGGTACCCGATTCTATCAAAATTCTTTGGAAAAGCTTTCTGAAGCATCGCAAATTTTTAATGAGCATAAACTTAGGTTTACTATACAACTAGGGGATTTGATTGATCGCGATTACTCAAGTTTCTCATCAATTCTACCAATTTATAATAGCATTGAAAGTAAGAAGTACCATGTACTAGGTAATCATGATTTTGCAGCCTCGTCTGATGAAGTTGTTAAATTACTTAGTATGCCAAATCAATATTATGACTTTAAATATAAACAGTGGAGATTTATTGTTCTTGATTCAAACGATCTTAGCTTTTATGCAAATTCTAAAGGATCACTTAAGTATAAACAAGCTGAGGAAATGTATCATGATATTAAAGCTAAAGGGGCAATCAATGCACAAACATGGAATGGTGGATTAAGTGAAGAGCAGCTAAATTGGTTACGTAATACTTTAGATAAGTCAGCTAAGAGGAACGAAAAAGTAATTGTTTTTTCCCATATGCCTGTTTACCCAAAAGATGAACATAATATTTGGAATGATGAACTAGTTAAGAAGGAACTTGAAGCAGCTGGTAATGTTGTTGCATTTTTTAATGGTCATAACCATGCGGGAAATTATGGCGTAAGTAATGAAATTTATTATGTCAATTTCAAAGGAATGGTTGAAACAGAGGATACTAACTCATTTTCTATTTTAAAAGTGTATAAAAATCGAATTGAAATTGATGGCTTTGGT
>NZ_CADEPK010000070.1 GCF_902829255.1 Metabacillus niabensis
CACCCTTTAGTAGAACAAAGTGACAATAAACTCATTGAAATGTACCCTTTGTTTAATTCAATCTATAAATTAATTGAACAACGCCAGAAGAAAACTTTTTGGTTTCAACTATTTGTAGATTTATTCTCTTGTTTATATCTATAAATAAAGGTTTTCCTTCTCCCAAAATAATTGGATGAACAGATAATCTAAATTCATCAATAAGTCCCAAATTGATAAAAGTTGTAATAAGACTTGATCCACCATATAGCCAGATGTCCCTACCGGGCTTTTTCTTTAATTTATTAACTTCTTCAACAATGTTATCATTTATTAATATCGTTCGATTATCAGTTTCCTTTTGTGTTCTGGAAAACACATACTTCTCTTTGCTATGAACCAATCTCCACATTTCTTTATCGGTATCCGAGTCATCATTTTTTGGAATATATTGCCCCCATATATCGTAGCTTTTTCTACCATATAGTATAGTATCAATTTGATTCAAAAATTTATTGAAATCCATATCAGGGTCCATAATGCACCAATCAACTTCTCCATTCGGCCCTTCAATAAATCCATCTAAAGTAACTGCTAAATCTAAAATCACTCTTCTTGCTCTCTCGTTAATGGTCATATTTTTATCTCCTTTTATCTTATAGAATTTCCCCTATTGCTAAAATCATAAGGTATAAACTATACTATACGTAAAACATGACAAGTAATGACATGATTAAATGAAAAAGGTGAAAAAAATGTCAAAAGCCAAGCGTCTATTAGATATTCTTATGTTTGTTACGAGTAAGAAAAAGTTTACTGCACAAGAAATAGCTGATGAATTTCATATATCCATTCGTACTGTACACAGATACATATTAGATTTATCTGATATGGGGTTGCCAATTTACTCAGAACAAGGTCGTAATGGTGGATATACAGTATTAACGAGTAGATTTCTTCCTCCAATTTTATTTACTGAAGAAGAAGCTGTTTCTATTTTCTATGCTTTTCAATCTCTAAATTACTATCGCAACTTGCCATTTGATACTGAAATTTCCTCGGTCGAACATAAATTATATAGTTCACTCCAGAGTGAAGCTAAAATAAAAATAGATAAAATTCGGTCTTATATTGCTTTTTGGAACCCCAAAAGAACGATTGATACCCCCCTTTTAAACGATGTTTTAAAGTATTCTATTGAGAATAGAAATTTACACATTCAATATGAATCTAAATCAGGTATAAGGAAAAAACACATCCGTCCTATCGGTGTATATGCCCATGATGGATTATGGTATTTGCCTGCTTACGATTATCATAAGAAAAAAATATTACTGTATCGTGTAGATCGTATTCTTTCCATTTTATCAACTGAAGAAAACGAAGATGAATTCATGAATTTAAAAGAATGGTTCAACTTTATTGAAGTAAAAAACCCAATTCGACTGCATGTGAATTTAACTATGGAAGGTATCCGTCAATGTAAAAGTGTTCCTTATTTTGAGGGTTTTGTAGTCACACAAGAAGATGGAACTGGATATATAGATACAATCATAGATAGAGGTGAACTTAATTTTATAACATCACTATTTTTAAGACTTGGAAGTCACGCACGAATTTTGGAACCAAAGGAATTAATCGTTGGATTACGTAAACAAGCGGAAGAAATTTTAACTATGTATCAAGATGATAATTAAAATATTTATTTTTTTACTAATCCACTATTAAAAATCAGGAGCAACTGTTTTAATGTTCGCCTTATTTAACTTTTCTGCCCCTTTAGTTCAATAAGAAATGCGATACCTCTTTATTGAAGTATCGCACCCTATAGTATCTCACCCTATAGTTTAAATTCTTCACAATCAACACCATTAAATTGATAAAATGAATTATGCAAATCAAAAAATTTTTATTTAGGTATACAAAACAATACAAATTTCTAATGGGATAATTATTTGTTCCAATATGCTTTTGCTTCCTCCTCAAGAACTTTTAATCTTTTATAATAATCAGGAAACTCGTTAAGATGAGCCAGTGCAATTTTTCCCGTAATTAGAGGGTCATCCCCAGTAACATTAGTTTGGCTGGAGTGTTTCCCGTGTTCAAGTTCAGTATTTACTCCCATCCAAAACTCATCTAAATCAAACTTACTTTTAGTAAAGTCAATGCCTAAAAGTAAAGCTATCGCTGCTGCTTCCTCTTTAGAAAAGCTAGTTTTAACGATGTTTAAAGTATTAGTTTGAATCCTATTTGGATACTTTGTTGAATGAGAATAGTGCAAATCACAACCAGAACGGTGTTTTGCAGTCAAAGAATCTGCTTTAGTTACATGAACCTTGCCAAATGGATGTTGTGGAGGTGCGTATATAGAATAAATTTTCAACGGGATATTACCTGTATTGGTTACATTGTGCCATGTTCCAGCAGGTATCATAATGGCGGAATCGTCATAAACATTTTGGACAAAGTTTAAATTATCTTTTCTCTTGCCCATTTGAACAATCCCTTGACCTTGTTCAATCCGTAAAAATTGGTCAACATTAGGATGAATTTCTAAACCGATATCTTCCCCAACTTTAAGACTCATCAATGTAACTTGCAAATGATTTCCTGTCCATAATGCAGTCCGATAGTTAATGTTTTGTTTTGTAGCTTCATTAATATTGATTACAAATGGTTTCTTTCCATAATCTTTTAGTCCAATATTTCTTCTTTTGTTATTTATTGGCTCATTAATATAATATGGATTTGTATATTGATATTGGTGGTAATACAAAAAAGGAGCATCGTGCATTTTTCTCAACACCTTCAAAAATTTCTTAAAATATCCTATGCAATATGCTAAGAAATGTACTAATGCTCTGGGTTATCCCATTAAAGGAATTGATAAGCTGTTAACATTTGCTCAATCTAATTGAACAATTCAAAATAAGTAAATTCCCCACTTAAACTAACCTGCCTCTTTAGTTCAATCAAAACCACCAGTAAGAACTGGTGGTTTGCTCTGCGGCTAAAAGCCTCTCTTTCCGGCCTCGGCCTTAAAGGCCCACTGAATGGGTTTCCCTTTTGCACCACATTTACTCACTAATTCTAAAGAATTTTCTTATTTCTTCCTATTTTTTTCTCCTGTAAATGGATCAAACTCTTCGAACAATGTTAATTGATCAGCTCAGTAGTCTTCTACTAGCTGATTTCTAATATATTCTTGTATTTGCTTTTTATTTCGGCCTACTGTATCAACATAGAAACCTCTGCACCAAAATTTCCGATTTCCATATCGATACTTTAAATTCGCATGTCTATCAAAAATCATAAGACTACTCTTTCCTTTTAAGTAACCCATGAATTGAGACACACTCAATTTAGGTGGGATGCTTACCAACATATGTATGTGGTCGGGACAAGCGTTGGCTTCATGAATTACTACACCTTTTCTTTCACATAAATCTCGGATAATTTGTCCAATACTCTTTTTATATTTTCCATAAATAATCTGTCTTCTATACTTTGGTGCACACACAATGTGATACTTACAATTCCACGTTGTATGTGCTAAACTATTCATGTCCTTCAAAGGGCATACCTCCTTCTATGGCGAGATAAAGTGGTCGGGAAACCAACTTTATCCTACCATGTGAAGTGAGGTTTTTTAATACCTAATACCACGCTTGAAGCTCTTTAGAACCCCCAGCATAGCAGGGGGTTTTCGAAACCACAAACAAAATAAAAAACCACTCAAAGTGGTTTTTTTAATCGCGCATTGCTCCGGCCTCTCGGGAAGTCATCGCCCCTTGTCCTTCGCTAACATCCTTTTGAATTTCTTGTTTTACTTTTTGCATATCAGTTCCAGCAAACTCTGGTTTCATAATTGAATCCAAATTTTGCTTAGCCTTTTGATCCTGTTCCATACGATTCCTCCTCAATTTCATGTTTAACAATCTTATTATTTGCAATAAACCATTCGATAACCCTGAATTTAAAAATTAACCCCAACAATGATTTGATTGCACATGCAATATAAATTGAGGATGAAAAAGAAAAACTGTTCAGTTGTCTGAACAGTGAAAGGTAAACTTGATGTGTTCGTAAATTTAGTTAAATTCCTGTTTTAACGCCAAAACCAACTAAAATTAATCCTGTTGATTTTTGGAATACCTTCTGGAATTTAGAGTTATTTAACCATCTTTTTGCGTAATCAATTACATAAACAAGGGTGAGAAACCACGCTACTGCGAGTAAAGTTAGGATTGCTGCTAACATTATTAATTGCTGATCGACATTTCTGTTCAAATCAATAAATTGAGGCATGATCGTTATATAAACCAAAACGGTTTTTGGATTAAGAACATTACTAAGTAACGCTTGCATAAAGGATTCTTTATGATGGCGATTTGAAGAATGAGAAGGTGCATTTGCTTGTGCCTGAATTTCCTCTAATGTAAACATGCTTTTGGCAAAGAAGCTTTTTATCCCTAAATAAATTAAATATGCAGCACCCAAATATTTAATTGTGCTGAAAAGGATGACAGACTTTGCAATAACAACAGATAATCCGAGAATCGCAATAAGCGTCCAAAAGGAAAGGCCTGTTGCCATTCCGAGAACCGTATATCGTCCGGCTTTTCGTCCATAGCTTAGCGTATTTTTCACAAGGAGCATCGTATCTGCACCTGGAATCACGACCATCATTGCAGCAATTGAAATGTATGTAAGTAAGCTATCCATGTTGCTTCTCCCTTTCATTTCTAATTAGTGACTACCTTAGTAACTACTTAATGAGTATATCAGAAGCCTTTGGAAATAATCAACAGATTTGATAAAATATTAGTTACTAAGGTAGCAACTAAATGTTGGAGGGACTATGAAAGAAAATATTTTCGACATATTAAAGAATTTAAATTTTACGGAATATGAAGCAAAAGCGTATCTTACCTTATTAGAAGAAGCGCCATTAACTGGATATGCAGTAGCAAAAAATTCTGGTGTACCACGTTCAAAAATTTATGAGGTTTTGGATAGTCTCGCCATGCGTGGGGATATTCTTGTTAGTCCTGGAAATACACCACAATACACCCCAGTTCCCGCTAAGGAGCTCATTAAAAATCGCCGAATAAAGGCAGAAAAGAATTTTGAACTAGCAGAAAAATCATTAGCGGAATTTGAGAGCTCTGCAAATGACCGTGAAAACATTTGGAATATCATGGGACGGAATGAGATCCTCGATAAAGTTAAGGCATGTATATCAAAAGCAACAAAAAGAATTCTTTTAGAGGTTTGGAAAGAAGAATTTGAAGAATTGGAGTCTGAGCTAAGACAAGCAGCAAAAAGAGGCGTCAATGTAACAGTTATTGCTTATGGAGAAATTGTCTCTGATTTTGCGAATGTTTACCTTCATTATATGGGCGATGAAATTACAGAAGAGTATGGCGGACGTTGGATTGTGATTAGCGGCGATGATTCAGAGGTAGTAGCAGGCATCGTCTCGCTAGGCGAGGATAGCCGTGCCGCATGGACGATGCACGTAGGGTTAGTTATGCCAATTACAGAAGTGATGATTCATGATTTATATCTCATGGAAATCATGGAGAAGCATAGAGAGCTCCTTGAGGAAAGCTTTGGAAAGAATCTCGTTCATTTACGACGCAAATTTTCAATCTATCCTGATTTTAAAAAGCATTATGTGAAATAAGGATTTACGATTTTGAGTGGATTGATTGGATTAAGATTTAGTATTGATAGATAGTTCAGCATATTTTTATCTCTGATGTAGAGACTTTTTTTGCTGCAAGGATTGTTAACAGTTGAGGGTGACTCAAAAGGGGGTCTGACCCCTCCAACAACACCGATATATAGTAGACTAACCTCATCATTAGTTTATATTGTGTTTGAGGGGTCAGACCCTTTGGTTTTGAGCCAGCCTCTTTAAAAACTGTTTAACATTCTATCTGAACTATTGCTGATTATTCTTTTCAATAGCTCGAATGTACACATTTGTTACTAAAATAGTTATTGTTGCAGAAAGGAAAAATAGTTGTAAAATGGTTCTCGGAATTAAAGCATCAAAAGGTTCAATTGCCGAACCTTCAAGAGCTAAATAAATATTAGCTGGAAACATGACGATAAGCAGTGCTGTTAATCCAGCAGATGCCCATGGAACGGTTGGCTTCCATAGCAGTCCTATAGCACCAGCTATTTCTAGTAAACCAGTAATTGTTACGAGTAAGTCAGGATTCGGCAAGGAAGGGGGAACCATGTTAATTAGTTCAGCACGCATATAGACAAAGTGAACAACACCAGTTAATAGAAACATAGCTGCAACCCCACCACGAAGGGCAACTGTCCATGGCTGTAAACGTTTGACCCCAAATCTCCCTGCAATGAGTATCCCAAGTGTTACGATAATCAATGTAATGAATGGTTCCATAAAATTCCCTCCGATTTTGAAAAAATAAAATGTATATGGACCTAAACTCTACATCCAAAAGATATGAAGTAGAGTTTGCGGTTGTTTTTCATCATAATTTGGACTGACGATTTGCTTAATTACAAACGATTTATTAAACGGTGAATGCACTATAGAACAAAATATGAATGAATTCTATTCTGTTTCTTTAGCTCACTTAATCTACGGATCTGATAGTCTATTTTTATTAAGTTCTAATAAGTAAATGTAAGGGCGAGATCAAAAAGTAGATAACCGACTATCGTAGGTTATTTTCCTTTGTTATTCATATTAGAAATGTATCGCAACTATACAATAAATTTCACATTAATTGTTTAAAAAGCAGGAGTATGTTTGAAGGATTTTCCATTTTGGACAACCAGACGTTTGGTGTTTTAATGCTTTGAAGGCATAAACCAATTCTCTTGCTTCACGATTGGAAGCGGGTTAACGTAGGAACACATACTTATAAACTATTAATTGGAGAGATATAATCATAGGTTAAGCTGAAGGGACTATATAGTACAAAGGATGCTTCAAATTATGCGCATTTACTGATTGACAAAAAATCTCAAGTCGATTATTTTAGAATTGAATGATTGATTCAATCAACCTATTTTAAAGATGACTTTATCATAATCGAAGGGAAGGGATTATATGAATCAAGAGAATTTTACGGCTTCAAAGGGAAATTTGGATCGAGCGGTTATTATCGGAGGTGGGATTGCCGGATTATTGGCTGCTAAAATGCTTGCAGAGTTTTACAAAGAAGTTGTGATCGTAGACAAGGATGATTTTCCTGAACAGGCAAAAAACCGTTTGGGAGTACCGCAAAGTTTTCAGCCCCATCGTCTTACACCAAGGGGCAGGATGATTATGGAGCGTCTATTTCCCGGATTAAACGATGAATTACTAGCATCGGGGGCTCCTTCATCATTAAATAAAATCGCTCATTTTTCCTATTCCTTTGGAAGCATCTCTATGCCTATCCCGGAAAAGGATACTACGTTTAGCAGAGCGTTATTGGAGTGGGTGATACGTAAACGTGTTAAGGAAATGAAGAACGTAAAATTTCTTACCAAACATGAAGTAATTGGATTAAAGACAAATTTCCAGAACACATCAGTTACTGGGGTTTTAATACGAGACTTTAGAGAATCTCGACAACAGAAGATGATAACAGCTAATCTTATATTGGATGCCAGCGGAAGTTCCTCAAAACTAGTGACATGGCTAGAAGAACTTGGTTATACTACACATATCCCTGACAAATTGAAAGCCTCACTTGGATATAGCACTCGTCACTATCACGTCCATGAGCAAATCACAGAAAAATGGGATGTGATTCGGGTCGATGGCAATCCAACAAACAAGGAATTCACAGGTGTATTCTCTATAGTTGAGAATAATACAGCAGAAATGTTGCTTTGGGGAGTTGGTGGACAATTTCCTCCTACCAATCCTGAGGAATTTGAAAAAAGTATTCCACAGCTTTCTGATCCGCTTATAGCGGGTATCATAGAAGGTCTTGAACCAATTACTTCTCCAAGAGGATATAGGATAAGTGAATTGTACCGGCATCATTTTGAACAGATGAAGGATTGGCCATCCGGACTGCTCGTTATAGGAGATGCACTCTGTAATTTCGATCCTATCTACGGATTAGGAATGACGATGGCTGCAATCGAAGTGGAGCAGCTGGAACTTTATTTAAAAGAGCAGCTAAGAAACCCTCAGCCCCATTTCGAACAGCGCGTGCTTCAAGGACTACAAGATGTTCTGGAGCCTGCTTGGTGGCTGATGTGCGTATATGACTTGCAATGGTCAGGAGTGGAATATCACGGACAGCCTTTGGAAGGTATTGACTTTGCACAGGAATACTTGGATTTGCTACTAAAACAGACGGTATCTAGCAACGATGTGGAAAGCTTTTTATTATACTGGGGTGTAAATTCATTACTATTCTCACCACATATTCTATTTAATGATCATTTGGCAAGCTCCGTCCTTGCAGCTTCATCTAAGATGGATTACGAAAAAATCTCAGCATTATTACAAGAGAAAAGTCTATCACTAAAAGAGCAGTTGAAACAAATTCCTTCTTTCTCTAAAGCATCATTTATTCCGTTTCCACCGGAGCAATAAGACAATTAGGAAAGGAGCAAAACATCTTGTCACCAATGAATGAGGAACAGTTGCAACATATTCGTGATGAACGGAAAGAACAAATTATACAATCAGCGATTAAAATCTTTTCCAGACGCGGTATTACTGGAACTAAACTAAGTATGATTGCGATTGAAGCTGGTATTAGTCAAGGTCTTCTGTATCACTATTTTAAATCCAAAGATGAGCTTTTTCTCCACCTTGTGGAGCGGGCAATTCAGGAATCAAAGGATGGATTGAAAAGCGTCTATTCATTATCTGGAACACCTCTAGAAAAATTGAGGGAAATTACCCAGCTATTTCATGAAGGTCAGCAGTATTTCATGCTTATTCATCAAGCTCGTACTGCGGAAGGCGTCCCTGAGAAGGCCAAGCAGCTAATAGCAGAGTATTCAATGGAATCTTATATTGTAGATACGTGGGAGCCATTATTTGTAGAAGGGCAAAAATTAGGTGAGTTTGCCCTAGGTGACCCTAGACAACTGATTTCTGCGTATTTTACAGTTTTAACAGCACTTATGACATTAAATATTCACATCGACGAGGCGTACCAAATGCCGGAAGTTGATTTAATATTGCGAATTGTGACGGGGCGCCCTTAAATCCAACTTGTCACATAACTACGGCTATGTCAGATATTAAGGACATGGAAAAGCCATAAAATTGTTCAGCTGCCAAATTAGGCGGCTTTTTTCTTATTCAAAAATCCTACTAATAATTCCACATTCTATATTTGATTATCCAAAAAACACCAATCGCTTGTTATGATAGATAGATGATAGGAAATCGTAAGCTATCTGCTAAAAGTGAGATATGTATATTAAAATAAAATTTTAAGATAATAGGAGGAAAGTGAATGGGGAAAGCTGTTACATCTTCTTTTAGTACTAAATACGTAAATGAAACGTTCAATCTAAAAGATATAGAATTTGACGAGAATATGGGCGAAGAAGTTTTGCAAAAGGCAGTAGAAGAATTTTTCCATGATTGGGTTTGGAGGAATGTCTCTTTTTCTTACATCATAGAGGAGAAGTAATCCGTTGGCTATAAAACAATCTTATATCGTGATTGGAGAGGTAGGCAAAATGGCTGCAAAAGAACGTTTAGTGATGATAAAAGCATTAAAAAAGATTGTCGTTCCCTATTTAAGAGAGCAAGGCTTTAAAGGTTCATTTCCACACTATAGAAGACAAAATGAAGAGAATATGGACTTAATTACGTTTCAATTTAATCGTTATGGTGGATCCTTTGTTGTAATATTAGCGATTTGCCCAATTGAAGGGCTAACAATGAGTTGGGGAGAAGAAATACCAGCAAACAAGGTGACTGCACATGATGTAAGTGTAAATTATCGTTATAGACTCACAGAGAATATAAAGGAATCCAATGAGACCTGGTTTAACTATGAGAACGCAAAGGATGAAGAGGATTTTGAACAGGTTGCGTCCAAAGTTATGAGCTTATTACATGTGTCTGACCGTAATTGGATTAAAAACCTTTTTATATAAAGTAAAGAACAATTCTTTTCCAAAAAATTATAATGATTGTAAAAAAAGTAAAAATAAATGATATGATATACATAAGCTATCATATGGAGGTGTTAGTATGATTTGGTTATATATCTTTATCCCTGTCGTTATTATCGGTGGTATTGCTATTTTTCTTGAACGAAAATCTGGAATGACTCCAGCCGATCAAAATGTTCAAGATGAAAAGCTAGGAGAAGTTATCTCGCAAAATGGCATCAACTCTAATGGAACACATGGAACAGATTTTTTATAACTAAAACTCCGTACGTTAGGTTTAGAACTAACAGTAATTGATTAGAAGCTAAGGAAACCATTTTTCGTTTCCTTAGCTTTTTTTATTGACAATACAAGTTATATAGTGTTATGGTTATACACATAAGTATATAACTGTATAACGAACATGGATTATTGTGAGCTGTTAAAGCTGTAAATGAAGATGAAAAGTGGTGATAACATTGAGCAGGTTATTTGATCAAGATAAACCAATTTATTTACAAATCCGCGAAAAAATTGAAGATCAAATTGTAAACCAACAACTAAAGGAGGGGGAACAAGCTCCTTCAACTAATCAGTTAGTTAGCTTTTATAAGATTAACCATGCCACCGTATCAAAGGGAGTCAATCAATTAGTGGAGGAAGGTATTTTATTCAAGAAGCGAGGGATTGGGATGTTTGTTGCAGAAGGCGCAAGAGAGAAGCTGATACAAAAAAGGAAAGATGCTTTTTCAGATAATTATGTCGTTGGTCTCGTTCAAGAAGCTGAGAAGCTTGGAATCAGTACTCAGGAATTATTTGATTTAATAAAAAAGTGCAAGGGGAGTGAATAGAATGTCAATGTCATTAGAGGTAAAAAATCTATCCTTACAATTTGGGAACAGCTATGCGCTTAAAGATATGAGCTTTCAGTTAAATGAAAATAAAATATATGGATTAATCGGAAGAAATGGGGCCGGAAAAACATCGTTGCTCTCTTTGTTTGCTTCATTCCGGGAACCAACAAGCGGAACAGTTAAAATTGCTGGGGAAAATCCATTTGAAAATGCGCGAATTATGCAACAAGTGAATTTTATCTTTAATAAAGATTATAAAGATGAATCCGATAGTTTGAAAAATTATTTGGAAAGTATTAGCCGCTATCGACCAAATTTTGATATGGATTATGCCAATCATCTTGTTGAAAAATTCAAATTACAAATGAATAAGCCAATAAAAGAATTTTCAAAAGGAATGCAATCTGCTGTTAATGTCACGATAGGTTTAGCAAGTCGTACACCGATTACTATTTTTGATGAAGCATACAATGGAATGGACGCTCCGACTCGAGAGATGTTTTATCAGCAATTGTTAGAAGATCAATTAGAGCATCCACGAATGATGATTCTCTCTACACATCTTGTATCAGAAATGGAGCATTTGTTTGATGAGGTGTTGTTCTTAAATAAAGGAGAGCTTATTCTTCACGAGGAATATGAAACACTTGTCACGAAAGGAACCTCAATTACGGGAGCAGCTGAAACTGTTGATGCATTTGTTCAAGCAAAGAAACAATTGAATACAAAGCAATTAGGTAATACAAAGTCCGTTATGATTTATGGTGAAATCAGTGAGGCTGAGCGTAAAGCTGCTCAAGCTAATGGACTGGAGTTGGGGCCTATTTCACTTCAAGATCTATTTATTCATTTAACAGAAGGGGAGGAATAAGATGAGTCAGCCGCGAATCTACCCAAAAGTAGCAACTGATATGTTTTTTACTCAGTGGGTATGGGCATTTAACTTTTTGAGTGTTGTGTTTATCATTCAGATTGTAAGAACGGTATATGCGCTTTTTAATGGTTCTGAGCAAAGCTCTTATTTTGACGTTGCATTTGTTGGGGCGAATATCTTTATGCTTGTCATAGGGATTATTTCAGCCATTGCATTTTTGCCTCACTTTGTTAGCAATGGTGTAACGCGAAAAGACTATTTCAAAGGGACGCTTATTGGAACAATCGGAGTAGCACTAGCAATTCCAGTCGTTAGTGCGATTGTCTCAAGCTTACTGGAGATAATCTTAAAGCTTATGAATCTACTACCGAGTATCGCGCCTTATAGCGGGAATAACGGTGCTGATGAAGACAATTTAGTTGCTGAACTAGTTATTTCTGTCATATTTACCCCTTATGTAGACCTTGGATCGAATTGGTTAGTATCAATCCTTATCTTTGCGTTAAATATTTTCACTTACTATGTTGCAGGATGGTTAATTGGTGCTGCCTTTAGCAGATTGGGGCTTTTAGGGATTGTTTCAATTTTATTAGCGTTTATTCTGGTTTATGTAGAGGACTTGCTATTATCGATTAGTTTAGGGCTCCCTGTCCCAAGCTTTGTGGAAACACTTGACGTTCCAGTCATTCTTTCGATTATCGGCGTTTTGGTGGCACTTGGTATTGTTTGTTGGATTATTCGACTACTAACAAAAAGGATGATTGTGAAATATTGAAGAGAAGTTAAATAGAGAATATTTTAGAAAGCTAGTTTGAGAAGGAAGGAGCGTTACTGCGAAAGTGGTGACGCCTTTTTTATTTAACTTTAGTGAAATACCAAACTTTGGTGTACAATGATGGAAAATAATGCAATAAATTAATAGGAGTGAGTAGGCGTTGAACTATCGTAAGGCAAATATGGATGACATTGAAAAATTAGTTGAGTTAAGGAAAAAGCAACTTGCTGCTGAAGGAATAGAAGCAAGTATAAATATTGATATGGAGCTGTCTCTTTTCTTTAAAAATAAACTAAGTGATGGTACGTTAATTCAATGGTTAGCGGAAGACAATGATGAAATAATTGCCTGCGGTGCAGTCATATTTTATGAATTCCCACCGAGTTATACGAATAAGTCTGGGAAAAAGGCTTATATATCAAATATGTACACAAATGAGAATTATCGCGGGCAAGGAATCGCAACAAAAATCTTATCTAAATTAGTTGATGAAGCTAAGATTACAGGTGTTTCAAAAATATGGCTTGAAGCTTCAACGATGGGCAGGCCAGTGTATAAGAAGTTTGGTTTTGTAGAAACGGATGAATTTTTAGAATTAACGATTGTAGAGGGGTAACCCATAAATTTAAATTGCTTTACTCCAATTAAGAGTAGAGCTTTTTTTGTTGTTTCACTATTGGAAATGGTTATTAGAAGCAGGAATTAAAAGATCTGTAGAGAAGCATGTATTTTAAGGAGAGGTTTTCATTGAATAACGATTTTTATTGTGATGAAATATTAAGCGGGAAAACGAACGTAAAAAAAGTGAAGGAAACGGAAAATGTACTTGCCTATTATCATACACGCCCATTTTATGAAGTGCATATCGTTGCAATACCTAAAAAGCATATTTCATCTTTTGTTGATGTAAACCCGGAAGATAGTTTCGTAATGAATGAGTTAATGAACGTTATAAGGGAGGTTGCAGCCCAAATAACAAATGAATATGGGGCATGTAAAATCATTACTAACCTAGGCTCCTACCAAGATACAAAACATTTACATTGGCATATTGTCTATGGTGAGCGGATTAGAAAATAAGTAATTTGTTCAAATACCTCAATATCAAATAAACAAAAAAGTCTTTAGTGACTCTATAAAAGTAATGGAGTGAATAAACACAATGATATTTGAACCTATAACAGAAAACTCAATACAAATAGCTTTAGAAATAGTGAATTCAAATCCAGACTATAATGTTTTAGAAAACGGTAAACCTTTAAGGTCCTTATCAGAAGTAAGTAATGATCTTCTAAATTCAGTTAGTGAAAGTTTCCTAGTAGTTGAAGATAATCGGTACATTGGAATTGTAGACTTTTTAGAAAATAATCCGAAAGACAACAAACCGTGGCTAGGCTTGCTTATGATTAATGGGTCGTATCATTCATTAGGATATGGGAAAAGGGTTTATGCAGCATTTGAGGAGAAATTAAAACAACGACAGTTTAAAAACGTTCGGATCGGAGTCTTACAAGAAAATTTAATTGCTTTAACATTTTGGAAGTCATTAGGGTTTAAATTTTATGGTACTAGTAATTGGCGAGAGAAGGTTGTTGATTGCTTTGAGAAACAATTAATGTAAATAAATTGGAGGGAAAATGATGTCCGATAACGGTAACCAAAGAAGAGTCATTTTGGATTTAGCAATAACATTGGATGGTTTTATTGAAGGGGAAAATGGCGAAGTTGATTGGTGTATAATGGACGATGAGATGGGGTTTATTCATTTCTTAAATCAAATTGATACGATTCTTTATGGGAGAAAAAGCTATGATTTATGGGGACAATATACACCGGGAATTGAAGCTACAGCTGCTGAAAAAGAAATGTGGGAAATCGTTCATCGTAAACAAAAATATGTTTTTTCGAGAACGCAAAAAGGGACTGACAATAAAGCAATTTTTGTAAACGATCATATTCTTGAAGCAGTAACTAAATTAAAAAATAGCCCAGGTAAAGACATCTGGCTATATGGCGGTTCAAGCCTTATTACTACGTTTATCAATTTAGGACTTGTTGATGAATTTAGATTATCTGTTCACCCAGTTGTTTTAGGCAAAGGAAAACCATTATTTGTCGATGTAAAACAGAAGCTTGATTTACATTTGGTTAAAACAAGAACGTTTTCCTCTGGTGTTGTCCAGCTTATCTATCATTTGAATGATTAAGAGATATACTACTATTTCAATGCTTTGCATCATGATAGGGGCAAAGCATTTTTATTTTCCTGTCGAAGCAGGAGGTGAGCTTCACGATCTACTTTTTTAGCGAATCAAGCTTTTCAGAAATAGATTTAAGAATAGCATTCCTTTCCTGCTGTAATTTTAAAAATCGTAATAGATACCAGATAACAAACACAATAACGGCAATGTTAAAAAGTATTACTATCAATGGCGCAATCGTAAAAAGATCAATCCACATAAAAAAACCTTTTCGTTTTGGATAATTATACCATATGTTTTGGGGTGAGGTTCTGAAAATTTTTTGTTAATCTGCAGAGCTAGCGGATCAATTGTTTGGAAGAGATTGATTGGATATGTGCTACAACAATAGAAATTGTGCAAATAATAAAGTCTGAATCTAAAAATATAGTAAAATATAGATAATTCAACTTAGGGAGGAACAAATGGATAAGAATAGAGCTCTAATAATAGTCGATGTACAAAAAGCTTTTGATGACAAGAAATGGGGAGAGCGAAATAACCCAAATGCGGAAGAAAACATTAGGAGGATTCTGCAATTATGGAGAGAAAAAGGATGGACAGTCATACACATTCAGCACACTTCCGATAATCCGCATTCTTTATTCTATCCGAAGAATAAGGGGTTTGCTATAAAAGAAATAGTTCAACCAATTGATGAAGAAGTAATTATAACTAAGAAGGTAAATAGTAGCTTTATTCATACAAATTTAGAAGAGTTTTTAAAAGAAAATGACATTACAACAGTTGTCATAACTGGTTTAACCACACCTCATTGTGTATCAACAACTACTAGAATGAGTGGTAATTTAGGATTTGATACATACTTGATTTCAGATGCAACAGCAGCCTTCGGTTTAAAGGATCAAAATGAGACATATTATGATCCAAATACAATTCATAATATATCTTTAGCTACATTGCACGATGAATTTGCAACAGTACTTACAACAGATCAGCTAATAAACAATTTTATCAAATAAACGAATTGAGTTAACATGTGCTCTAACTAAGAAGCATTGCTTTTTAAATCAACTATTAGAGCTGAATGGTTAAATACAAGTATGTTGTTGAAGAATTTAAAGGAGGAATTTCAATTGGACAATAGATACCCAATCGGAAAATTTGAATTTCATGACGAAATAACTGTCGATGTTACGAATGCTTGGATAAATGATATTGAAATGTTGCCTAGATTATTACGAGAAGCTGTAAAGGATTTGAGCGAGGATCAGCTTGATACACCTTATCGAACAGAAGGATGGACAGTCCGCCAAGTGGTGCATCACCTTGCGGATAGCCATATAAATGCCTATGTCCGATTTAAATTGGCTCTTAGCGAAGAAACACCTGTTATCAAGCCATATGATGAAGTGAAATGGGCGGAATTTCCTGATAATAAGCTACCAATTACGATTTCCTTAAACTTGCTCGAAGCATTACACATTCGTTGGACTAAACTACTACGTAGCCTAAGCTCTGAAGATTTAAAAAAGACATTTATTCATCCAGATTCAGGAGAAGTTACTGTAGGTAAGAATATTGGCATCTATTCTTGGCACGGTCGACATCATTTGGCACATATTACTTCTTTATGTAATCGTAAGGGATGGTGATTTACTCGTTAAAATTACAGCTGCCAATGAGATTTTTTATCTTAAACAACATAGAAACAAAAGGGGAAAACATTGACACGTATTAAAAATATTGGACATTATTGTCAGACGGATGAAAATGGATATATAGTAAGTAATTCAAGTATAAAAAAGATTAAACCTCATTTTTTCGAGGTAATAGACGAAGTTATAGAATATTATCGGACAAATTTAGGAAGAGGCCTACATAGCATATATATCAGAGGTTCAATTCCTCGTGGTTTAGGGATAGATGGTGTTTCAGACTTAGATACAATAGCTATTACAAATAAAAATCCTAATGAAATAGATTTAAAGTGGGTAGACAAGGCTGGACATGATTTGAATGAAAAATTCACCTGTGTAAATGGCGTGGAATTCAGTTTCTATCCTATTGAAGATATTTTAGAAACGACTAATTTTTCTATTATTTCATTTATGATAAAGACCCATAGTGTGTGTGTGTATGGGGAGGATTTAAAGGGTTCTTTACCTCATTATAAAGCTGATAAAACAGTTGGTAACGAGCACCTTGTCAATCTAAAGAATCAAGTTCGGCAAGCAAAGGAAGAGATTGATGGGAATGAGGATATAGAAGATATTTTAGATTGTTGTAGCTGGATTATGAAAGTTATCATTAGAGCAGGGCTTTCGCTTGTAATCGAAGAAGAAAATCTATATACAAGAGATTTGTATCCTGCGTATAGAATATTTTCAAAATATTACCCAGAGAAGGAATCTAAAATGAAGCAAGCACTTAAATATGCCATTAACCCAGTTAAAAATGCAAATGAAATTATTGATTTTTTAGATGAAATGGGAAGTTGGATGATAAGTGAATCTGAAGGGTGGCTACAGGTTCATAATCCTAAAAAGGTTAGGAACTTAGGATTATAAGATAATCCAGATTAGGAAAATAATTTGAGGATTAACGCGTAAAACATTGGATTAAATATTCTTTTTGTATTAATTGTAATTCCTGTATTATTTATTGAATTTAAGATGAATAGAAAATCAGGCTAGGGAACAATAGATAAACTGAAACATAAGTAAAACAAGACGGTAAACTACCGTCCCTTTTTAGTTAATACAAATAAAGGTAAGTCGTTCACCTCTTTATTCTGCAGCATTCGCTCGTTCCATAATTTCCTGGACTATTGTACTTTTTGCATCTACATAGTGCTGTACATGTTTCCATTCGCGCTGTGCCAGGTTACGCTTGGTGTTTGCATAATTGTCTCGATCAGATTCGTTAGTCCTCAGCCAATTACGAAAGCGCAGCATTGTATCGACCTCTGAGACATCTTTACTAAATACATGTAAATTGATATCTGTATCTGGCCCTTTGAAAAGTCGGTGCTCAAACCATTCTGGCTCCCGAATACGTAGGGTGTATCCAGCTTCCTCTAAATCAGGAACATAGCTCGCCTCATCTCCAGAATCCGTCACGATAAGCAGCATGTCAATGATTGGCTTGGCACATAGTCCCGGTACCGAGGTTGAACCGACGTGTTCCACCTGCAATGCTTTCTTTCCAAGTATAGAGCGAATACGCTTAGCCTCTCGTTCGAATAGCACTGGCCAATGTGGGGCGTAATCCTTTAGTGTAATTGGCGCATTGTGAGGTTTCATTTCTCCAACCGTGACCTTTTGAAGCTCTTTGTCACTTCTAGGTTTTACATTTGACTTGTCATTCATCGCCTTCAATACCTCCTTTAATTAGTAACAGTTAAACATATATAGTGACTAATACTCGAACAAAAATTTGTTGAATTATTCACCAATTTCTAATACCATTTTATACAAATTAACGTATCCAATAAATAGGATATGAGAAC
>NZ_CADEPK010000071.1 GCF_902829255.1 Metabacillus niabensis
GCTATCATAACATTTATTGAAATTATCAACAAAAAAACCATTTCCCATTCTATTTTATCACGAGTCTAAATAGAATGGAAAACGGTTGGTTGTTATTGCTTATTTTCGAATTTTATTGAGCACCTTTAAGCAATTGTGCATAAGGTGAATCAAAAGGAATAATTATGACTGTTTCATCATTTATCGTTTGTTTATACGATTGCAAAGTGCGATACATTTCATAAAATTCTGGATCCTTTGAATAGGCTGAATTATACATTTTGGCTGCTTCACTTTCACCTTGACTTCGAATTTCCTCTGCATTTGCTTCTGCATTTGCAAGCATTTCCTTTACTTCGCTATCTGTTTCCGCAATAATTCTATTTTTTTCTGCATCACCCTTCGATAAATATCCTTGTGCAGTTGATTCCCGTTCAGAAATCATTCTAGTAAAAACCGATTGTTCATTTTCTTCAGGTAAGTCCGTTCGCTTCATTCGTACATCTGTTACAACTATACCATAATCATCTTTTTCTAATAACTCATTTACGATATCTGTAACCTGGTCATTTAAACTTCCCCTTGACGATTTTTCATCATTTATAATATCATCATAATTCAATTGTCCAAGCTCTGAACGAACCGTTGAAAAAACGAATTCCGCCATTTTTGTTTCTGCATTTACAAGGGTACGAGCATTCGCAATAAGTTTTTTCGGATCATCTATTTTCCAAACTGTATAGTTATCAATTATGAGTCGTTTTTTGTCCTTTGTATTAATTTCTGCTTCCTGAACATTATAGGTCATTTGATATTTAGGGAGAGTTGTTACAGACTGAATAAACGGTATTTTCATATTTAATCCAGGCTGCTCAATGATGCGAACTACTTCACCAAATTGTCTCACTACTTTAAATTCATTTTCCTTAACAATAAAAATATTTGTTAATACAATTACAAGCAGTATAATCGTAATCAATAGGATAATTCCCGCACGGATATACCCTTTAATAAATGGAAGCTTCTTTTCACCCATGTTCACTATTTTTTCATCGGCCATTTATTTCACTCCCTTTACTATCTGACGTATCTGATGGTTCAGTTGGTTCAGTTGGTTCTGATGGTTCTGATGGTTCTGATGAACTCTCTTCTTCAGGTACTACTGTCTTGCTAGTAGTTGTTTCTTTTATCGGTAAGTATTTCATTGTATTACCGTCATCTTCCATAATATAAATTTCTGCATTAGGTAATACTTGGTCAATTGTTTCTAGCACAAGTCTTGTTTTCGTAATGTCTTTATTATGGACATACTCATTATAAATAGCATTAAATTGTGCGACATCGCCCCGGGCTTCTTCAATACGGGATGCTTTATCTCCATTTGCCGCATGAATAATCGCATCCTTTTCCCCTTTAGCCTCTTCAGTCCGTTGATTACGATATTTCATTGCTTCATTTTTCCTAGTGTTCATTGTTTCACGAGCATCTGTTACATTTGTAAACGCCTTACGTACCTCTTCATTAGGAAGGTCAACATCTTGCAATTTAACAGCTAATATTGTAATTCCGATATCATAATTTTTTATAAGCGTTGATAAAAGCTCTTGTACTTGTTTTTCAATTTCTACCTTACCAGATGTTAAAGCATCATCTATTGTTGAGCTACCAATAATACTTCTTAAAGAAGCTGATGTAGCATCCTCTAATATTTCTTCCGGATTTTCAGCATTAAATAAATATTTACCCGGCTCAGTTATTTTCCATTGGACAACCATATCTGCTAAAACAATGTTTTCATCACCGGTAATCATTTTTGTCTCTTTTGGAAAATCCTTTACTTCTCCGTCCTTTGATTCTTTATATCCAAATTGTAAACTAAATGTTTCCTTTGATAGGATTTCTACAGATTGAATTGGCCATGGATATTTAAAATGTAAACCAGGCTCACTTACACCTTCCTCAACTTTACCAAGTGTAATCATTACCGCCTGTTCGGATTCGTCAACTGTATACCAAGATGTAAATACAACAATCGACAGTAAAATAAGCAGAATAGCAAATCCGATGATGGTAAAAATTCTTTTTATACTTAACATCCTACCCCTACTTTCTCTACGTACTTTTACCTCACCTTTCATACGTATTTAATTGGAGAAAGTTTCAAATATTACTCAGTAATAGAAAAATCTTACTGCATAAAAAAAGGGACGAGAGCTTTACGCTCTCGTCCAAAAGATTGGCTCCTTGGATGAAGGGGTTTTCACTTTGTATCATATCAACTGTATATTAAGATAGGATAAACCTCATGTAAATTATTTGTAAAGTATGTCGAAATTTACACCAATTAGATTTCCGACTCAAACTTTTCATTTAACCTTACAGTAAAAGTAGTTCCTTCACCAAGTTGACTCTTCACTGTTATTAAGCCTTTATGAGCCTCGACTAAATGCTTAACAATTGCTAATCCCAAACCCGTTCCTCCAGAATTTCTACTTCGGGCACGATCAACTCGATAAAAACGCTCAAATATTCGCGGTATTTCTTCTGTTTTTATACCAATTCCTGTATCAGAAACTGTAACAATAACAGCTCCTTCATCTTTCTCTACTTGAACATGAACCGAGCCACCCTTTGGTGTATATGTTAATGCATTGTTAATTAAATTAATAAAAATTTGCTTTAATCGATATAAATCCCCTTCAACAAAAACAAAGCCCTCTGGAACGGTATATGTCAATTCGATTTGTTTTTCTTTTGCCTTACCTTTAAGGATGACTTCGATATCCTCTAATATTTCTTTCACATCACAAGCTTGAATAGATAGCTTAAAGCCTTGCTGTTCAATTTTTGATAAATCCAATAAATCTTGGATTAATGTTTGTAATCGATCACTTTCTTTAAGAATAATCGATAAAAAATATTCAGCAGTCTCCCTATCATTGAGTGCACCGTCCAGCAAAGTTTCGCTAAACCCTTTGATTGATGTTATTGGAGTTTTGAGCTCATGAGAAACATTTGCAACAAAGTCCTTCCTCATTTGCTCTAATTTTTTCAATTCTGTTATATCATGGAATACAAGGACGATCCCCTTCCACTCATCATTTGTTCCGATTATCGGCGCTCCATATACCTCAAAATGCTTAAATTCTATATTTAACGGTAGCTGGAGTTGCTTTCTTACTTTTACTTCGGTCATAAAGATTTCTTCAACAAGCTCAATGATTTCATTGTGAGTAAACGCATCATAATATAACTGATAAAGAAATTTCGCAGATTCCACTTCAAATAACTCTTTATAGGCTCGATTAACTAAATTAATATATCCTCTTCCATCGATTAAAATTAAGCCGCTACCCATGTTTTCAATTAAAGTTTGGAGACGGTCCTGCTGCATTTCTTGAGCACGTGTCATATCTTGAAGATTTCTTGCTAAAATATTTATATATTGACTAAGCATTCCTGTTTCATCGAGATGATCCTCATAAGTACGTGCTTTATAATTTCCCTTCGCAAGCTCCATTGCAACCTTTGTGGCAGACTCAATAGGGCGAGTATATTGTCGTGTAATTTTTACGCCAATAAATAGGATAATGATAAAAGCTAAACTTAAACTCACGACTAACAATATCCACATTTGTTGAATCATCTTATTTAGTTCTTCAATTGATGTGTTAACAAGGACGATCCCTTTATACGTATTTCCCTCAATAATCGGTAACCCAAAATAGCCGATTTTATTCGCAGGATCTGTTGCATAATGCCCTTCTTCTTTGTTTTTCATAACCGGAAGGACGTTTTCAATCATTTGATGATGATCATGTGCGCCTTCTAGTTGCCCTGCATCATAAATTACCTCGTCATTCTCATTTAATATTGTAATGTGCGAAGTAAACGACTCACTCAAATCAAGGACAAAGCTTGTAGATTCTTCATTCGATAACCCTTTCTCAAACACAAGAGTTTTGGCTAGTTTCGCTTCCTTTTGTAACATGTCCTTAAAAGAATTAATATAATAGTTTTGAAAAATTTGTCCTAATAATAAACCTAAACCGACAAGAACCGATACAATTAATACAAATAGCCCAAAAAGTAATCGGGAACGAAATTTATTCATCCATTTTAGGCTCCTCTAACTTATAGCCCAATCCTCTTATTGTTTTAATGTAAAGCGGCTTTTTCGTGTTTCTTTCAATTTTTTCACGGAGGTGACTGATATGAACATCGACTATTCTTGTATCTCCGGCAAAGTCATAGTCCCAAACAGCACTAAGAAGTTGATCACGCGTTAAGACTCTTCCCTTATGTTTCGCTAAATAAACAAGAAGCTCAAACTCCTTTGGTGTTAAATCCAATCTCTCATTCACGTAATAAGCCTCATAATGCTCTGGTAAAACTTTTAAATCACCGATAATCATTTGTTCTGGTTCATCAGGTTCCTTTTGTTCTACTTCTTGATGAGTATGTGATGATCGTCTAAGAATAGCTTTAACTCTTGCTACAACTTCTCTTGGACTAAATGGCTTAGTCATATAATCATCAGCGCCTAGTTCTAGACCTAATACCTTATCAAATTCATCGTCTTTAGCAGTTAACATTAAAATTGGAACCATTATTTTTCTTTGTCGAAGTTCCTTACAAACCTCAAGTCCATCCATTTTTGGAAGCATAAGATCTAAAACAATTAAATCTGGCTCATCAGCGATACAGCTTTGTATCCCTGCCTCACCATCCATAGCAGTTTGGACAAGATAGCCCGCCTTCTCTAAATTATACTGTAGCAATGTTAAAATCGATTGCTCATCATCCACAACTAAAATCTTCTTACTCATAAAATCCTCCAACACTCATTATTCCCCTACAAACAACCAATCTGTTTTTACTTCTATTATATCTCGAAAACTTGTTTCATGTAGCGTTTTCCTCACGAAATCTCATTTCCATTTTCTCTCTATTCCCAAAGAATCTTCAGCAAAACATTGTCTGCCGAAATAAAGTACGAATAATCGAAAAGACTTCTTATATAAAAATCACTTTTCTACTATTCACAAAACTCTATCATCTTTTGTAAATTCATTATATCGTAACTCAAACTATAAGAAACTTCAAATTAATAGGATTTTCGGAGGATTTTTCAAATTTAAGCAGTAGTTAAGCACTTTACTCATTCCCAAACACAGATTAGGCTTAAAAACGACATCTAAAAAAGGAACCTAATGAAAAAAACTGCATATAAAAATTGCAGTTTCATCGTTAAGCTGGACATATCCAATTTTTGTATGTATTTTACCATCATCTTTCTTTAATCGTATTGTCAATTAAAATACGTTCAACTAATTATCCAAAAGTTAAAAATTATCTAATGCATTCCCTTCCACTTGTTCGGTTGTACACGGTGGACTTACCGTAACACTTCCATCAATTAATATTTCTTCCTCAGAACTTAATGCTTGAACCGAAACAACAATTTTATTTTCTGATACTAATATTTCTGTTACCTCAAAATTAAATTGTATAACTGTATAATGATAAATAGGTCTATGGAATGTTAATTCATGTTTCAAAATATGACTTCCAGGCCCAGGTAAATATTTTGAGATTGCAGAAATTATTATACCTGTTAACATAATGCTTGGAACAAGAGGTTTTTTGTATGGAGTTTGAGAAGCATAGTCATGCTGTATGTAGAGCGGATTCGCATCATTCGTTAATCCTAAATAAAGGAGTAATTCTTTATCCTCTATTTTTTCCGTTAACGATAATTTTTCACCAATAGAAATATCTTTAATATTTCTTCCAAGTTTTCGCTTCTTCCCAAGAAGCATGGTTAGCACCACCTTTGTATCATTTACAATTCATTTATATATCACTTAAAGTCAATTATTAAGCAGAAGAAGGCACCGTATATAATTAGATAGTAAAAAAAGAAAATTGAGCAAAACTCAACTTTCTTTTTATCTATTACATGATTATCGTCCAATCGTACTAAGATAATACCTTCATGACATTTTTAACTGAATCCGCTGATTTTTGTAAGGCAGCTTTTTCATCTTCAGTTAAATCTAACTCAATAATTTGTTCTAACCCATTTCCACCAAGTACGGTAGGAACACCTAAATAAATACCATCAAATCCATATTCACCCTCTAAATAGACAATTGATGGTAAAACACGACGTTGGTCTTTTACAATTGCTTCTACCATTTCTACTAGTGAAGCTGCAGGAGCATAATATGCACTTCCATTCCCTAATAGATTAACAATTTCACCGCCGCCTTTACGTGTTCTTTCAACGATAGCATCAAGGCGTTCTTTCGGAATTAATGTTTCCAGAGGAATACCACCTGCATATGAATAACGTACAAGCGGAACCATATCGTCTCCATGTCCACCTAATACAAATCCAGTAATATCTTTAACAGAAAGATTTAATTCTTGAGCAACAAACGTACGGAAGCGAGCAGTATCCAATACACCTGACTGTCCTATTACGCGATGCTTAGGGAAACCAGATTCCTTGTATACAGTATATGTCATTGCATCGACAGGGTTTGTCAAAACAATGATCGTACAATCAGGAGAATATTTAACTACTTCCCTTGTAACAGACTTCATAATCCCTGCATTTGTTGAGACAAGATCATCCCGGCTCATTCCAGGTTTTCTAGCAATTCCAGCTGTAATAACAACTATGTCAGATTTCTCTGTATCTTCATAATTGGATGTACCAATAATATTTGCATCAAATCCTTGTATTGGACTAGCCTCAAGCATATCTAATGCCTTGCCCTTTGTAGGATTTTCCATTTGAGGAATATCCACTAAAACAACATCAGCTAACTCCTTTTGGGCAAGGAGAAAAGCAGTTGTTGCACCAGTAAATCCACTTCCGATAACAGACACCTTTTTACGTGTAATTGCCATAAAAACCATCCTCTCGCTATCGTTTCCTTATTTGTTAGAAAAATGGGACGAATCTTTGGATAAGCAAATATACATTCTAAACCTTCGAACATATTCGCTTCGTCCAAAGAACGCCCCTTAGAAGTCATGACGAACTAACTCTCGATTAGTATTAACCTAAATTTTTAATTAGCTCATCAGCAAATTCTGAACATTTAACCTCTGTTGCACCTTCCATTAAACGTGCAAAGTCATAAGTAACAACTTTTGAGGCAATTGTCTTTTCAACTGAATTTGTAATTAATTGAGCTGCTTCAGTCCAACCAAGATGTTCAAGCATAAGAACACCAGAAAGAAGTACTGAAGATGGGTTTACTTTGTCTAAGCCCGCGTACTTAGGTGCTGTTCCATGAGTTGCTTCAAAAATAGCATGACCAGTTTCATAGTTGATGTTTGCTCCAGGTGCAATACCGATACCACCAACTTGTGCTGCTAATGCATCAGAAATATAGTCTCCATTTAAGTTCATTGTAGCTACTACATCGAATTCACGAGGACGAGTTAAAATCTGTTGTAGGAAAATGTCTGCAATTGAATCTTTAATAATAATTTTTCCTGCTGCTTCTGCATCAGCTTGAGCTTTATTAGCTGCTTCTTTACCTTCAGCTTCTGCAATGCGATCATATTCAGCCCACGTAAATACTTTATCGCCGAATTCTTTTTCAGCAAGTTCATAACCCCAGTTTTTAAAAGCACCTTCAGTAAATTTCATAATATTACCTTTGTGAACTAGTGTAACTGACTTGCGACCATGCTCAATTGCATAGTTAATTGCAGCTCTTACTAGACGGCTTGTACCTTCTTGTGAAACAGGCTTAATTCCGATTCCAGATGTTTCAGGGAAGCGAATTTTATTTACACCCATTTCATTTTTTAAGAAGTTGATTAATTTTTCTACTTCTTCTGTTCCTTTTGCATATTCAATACCTGCATAGATATCTTCTGTATTTTCACGGAAAATAACCATATCAGTATCTTCTGGACGTTTAACTGGTGAAGGAACACCTTGGAAATAACGAACAGGACGTAAGCAAGTAAATAAATCTAACTCCTGACGAAGTGCTACGTTTAATGAACGGATACCTCCGCCAATTGGTGTTGTTAATGGACCTTTAATCGCGATTAAATACTCACGAATAACTTCTAATGTTTCATCTGGTAACCATTCACCTGTTTGGTTAAATGCTTTTTCTCCTGCAAGAACCTCTTTCCAAACAATTTTCTTTTCACCATTGTATGCTTTTTCAACCGCTGCTTCTAATACACGTGATGCTGCAGCCCAAATATCAGGACCGATTCCATCTCCTTCAATGAATGGTATAACTGGATTGTTTGGTACATTTAAAACTCCATTAGTAACTTGAATTTTTTCGCCTTGTGTCAAAAAAATTACCTCCCAGGTTATGTAATATATTTTATTTATCCATTGGATAGATAATACCTTTTTAGTATAGTAGTTTTTTAGTTTTTTTGAAGTGTTTCACTACTATTTTTTACTTCACAGAGTAATCCCCCCATTTAGCAGGGAGGATTACCGTTTTTAAATAATATGAATTGAATCCTTATCCTCTTTGTTCTACAGGAATATAGATTTGTTTCTCTGGACCTACATACTCAGCACGTGGTCTGATTAATCGATTGTTTTCATATTGTTCTAAAATATGTGCAAGCCATCCAGAAACACGACTTACTGCAAAGATTGGTGTAAATAAATCATGATCAATACCTAAGCTATGATACATTGATGCAGAATAAAAATCTACATTTGGCGGCAATGGTTTTCTTGCCGTAACAAGCTCTTCAATTTTTGTAGACATTTCATACCATTTAGGCTGACCTGTTAATTTTGTCAATTTCTCTGACATTTTCTTCAGATGTTTTGCTCTAGGGTCTCCTTTACGATAGACACGATGTCCGAAGCCCATAATTTTTTCTTTATTGGCAAATTTTTCATTAATGTAGCTTTCAACATTTTCTACTTCACCAATTTCAGAGAGCATTTTCATAACTGCCTCGTTTGCCCCTCCATGTAATGGACCTTTAAGTGCACCGATAGCTGAGGTAACACCGGAATATACATCAGATAAAGTTGCAACACATACTCTTGCAGTAAAAGTTGACGCATTTAATTCATGATCAGCATGTAAGACAAGTGCTTTATTAAATGCCTCAACTGCTACTTCATTAGGCTCCTCACCTAGTAACGTATATAAGAAATTTGCAGCCATTGATAAATCTGTTCGTGGCTCAATTGGCTCTAATCCTTTTCGAATACGTGCAAATGATGTAACGATAATTGGAAGCTGTGCTTGAAGGCGAATCGCTTTTCTATAATTTGCTTCAGGACTCATATCATCAGCTTCTTCATCAAATAAGCCGAGTAATGATACAGCTGTTCGAAGTGCTGCCATAGGATGCACACGTTTGATAGGGTATGTTTTGAAGTGGTCAATGACTTGTTGTGGAATTTTCGCATTTTCCGCAAGTTGTCTCTTAATTTCACTTAATTGCTCTAAATTTGGAAGTTTTCGATGCCATAGTAAATATACCACTTCTTCAAAGCTTGCATGTTCTGCTAAATCATCAATGTTATAACCTACATAAGTTAAATTATCATCGATAATCGAACTTACAGATGAAGTAGTAGCAATGATTCCTTCTAGACCGCGTGTTACTGTCATAAAAATCCTCTCCTTTACCTCTAATTCCCCATATTAATCTAAAAAGTCCAAATATTGCAATAAAAAAATCTCCCCATCACATTTTATTATCATCGTTTATATGTAGAGAATCCTCTTTCTCTATGTATTTCTCGTTAATAAAATTAACTTATATCAAACGAAATCGAATGGGTTATTTAAACTTCTAGATGATTGAGCGCTTGCTCATGAAACTAACGACGAAAAGAAAATGCTTACATTTTTTCTTAAGAGAAACAAAAATAGGCAATTCAAAATTCTCTATAGAAATCTCATCAAAGATATGACTCTGTCGATGTGTACAACATACGTTTCTAGAGCCTATTTATGAATCTATCCTTATTATAAACAATTATCAGACTTTTGTGAATGAAAAACAATTGAAACGGCAAAAAAATTTGTTAGAAAAATGATTTTTTAACATTTTTTCTACTTTTTCATCCCTATCTTAAATAACTTTCTACAAAAATGTTATTGTAGTGTACATTAATTTTCACTATTATTTCCTAATAAATCCAATGAAATAAGACGAAAACAATCCGAATATTCCCCACCTAAATGATCGTAATTTCCCTTATTTAGGTGAGGTATCTATTTTTTTAGTTAGTTATTTTCCCTCTTATCTTACGAACTAAAGAGCTTTACTACTTGCATCGCTAAATAGGCAATACCTGCTCCAATTAATGGGCCTACAGCAACACCATTAAATAATGCAACAGCGATAATTGTTCCAAACACAAGAGCTGTTGTGATGTGTGGGTCTTCTGCTAATAAGGTTAAACCATTTTTCGCTATTAGTGCAACAGCAATACCAGCACCTAATGCAATCCATGCATATATAGATTTCACTGCCTCTAACAGCTGTTTAAATCCTATATCACCTGTTGCTATTGGAACGAGCACAGCAATGGTAATTATCGTGACCCCCCAATTGATACCTTTTGAACCAACCGTTGGCAATATTTTCGATTCTAACCCGATAATTTTTATAACCATCAAACACCCTACGGCAATGATTAATGATTGATTTTTCGCTATTAATCCAATGACTAATAATATGAATAAAAAAAGCATTGGCTGATTAAACATTTTATGATCCTCCAAACATATTCAACAATTTCACCTATATTCTATTTGGCACAATCTTTTTCTCATAAACAAGCCTTTATTATAATAAACATGTCTTAAAAGCTTTTCTTAGGAGGAAGTAAATTGAGCTTGCAATATGTATATAGTTTGTTAAGACTCCTATTAATTGTTGGACTAACTATCCTTAGTGTTCTCATTTTATATTATTTATCTACATTGACCTATCCATTTATTATTGCGATTTTGATCGCTCTATTTATTAATCCTCTTGTAAATTTTCTTGAAAGAAAGGCTAAACTTCATAGAGGACTTGCTGTTATAATTGCGATTATTTTATTACTCTGTTTAATAATCGGGCTTGTCATATTATTAGTAGCAGAAATCGTAACTGGGACAACTTATTTGGCAAGAGTCATACCTGGTCATTTAGATCTATTAGCTATCTATTTAGAATCTTTTTTTGTAGAAAAGATCATGCCAATATATAATCAATTAACATATTTATTTTCAACACTAGATACGAATCAACAGAATTCAATTATTACTAATATTCAAAATATCGGCGAGCAAATCACATCAAGCATTGGTTTATTTATAAAAAGCTTTTTAGAAAATATCCCAATATTAATCCGGTGGCTCCCAAATGCAGCAACTGTTATCATTTTTTCATTATAGCTACTTTTTTTATTAGTAAGGATTGGTATAAGTTTAAAGGTCTTTTATCAAATATTCTCCCGCAAAAAGCAAGAAGTAGTGGAAAAACAGTTTTTGATGAACTAAAAAAAGCATTATTTGGCTTTATTCGCGCTCAATTAACATTGATTTCGATTACAACAACTATCGTACTAATTGGCCTTCTTATTCTTCGGGTTGATTATGCGATAACTATTGCTTTGTTAATCGGTTTAGTCGATATTCTTCCATACCTTGGAACAGGATTAGTATTTGTACCTTGGATTATCTATTTATCATTTAGCGGGAGTTTACCTTTGGCAATCGGTCTAGGCATTCTTTATCTTATCGTAATGATCCAAAGACAAGTGATGGAACCAAAAGTTCTTTCGTCAAGCATCGGATTAGATCCACTCGCTACACTCATTTCTCTTTTTATAGGCTATCAACTGATTGGATTTTTAGGGCTAATCGTAGGACCAGTAGCTGTAGTTATATTAAAAACATTACATACTGCGGGAGTATACGAGGATTTGTGGCAGTTTATTATTGGGAAAGAAAGAAATTAGAAAACATATATGACTGCTTAAAAAGGCCTGACTCATTTAAAACACAGTATTTTTGTTCAATAAGTCTGACCTTTTTATCAGCCTAAAATTTGTTTTATCGAATAATTGTCACATTGTTTTTTTCAATCCATCTTCTCATAAGCAAAAACAAAACCGGTTTTAATTTATTTCTCGTAAACGGAAGTAATAACAAAAATCCACAAATATCTGTAATGTAACCAGGAGTTAGCAATAATAGACCTCCGAAAAAAATACAAATACTATCCACGATTGCATCGCCAGGTATTTGACCATATCTTAATTGTTCCTGCATTTTTCTCATTGTTTCTAATCCTTGTCTCTTTGCAAGCCAAGCCCCAATTATCCCTGTTAGGAATAATAATAAAAGGGTTGGTAATACACCAATTGTTTTCCCTGATATAAGAAGTACACTAATTTCCAATATCGGAATTAAGATAAAGATTATCGTTAAAAACCTCATCATTTCACCCTCTCAAAATGGGATGTACAACTAACTCTATTTTATGTGAAGAGGGAGAAAAAGCGCAAGCGCTATAGAGCTTTCAAATAAAAAGAAAAGAGAAGAGGACGTATAATCCTCATCTCTTTTCAATCAATTCTTCAAATTAAAGAACACTTGCATGTCCTTGATAAACGACACCTCTTACAGCGTCAACTGTAATATCTTGTCCATCTTTTAAAATTGATGTAGCATTTTCAACACCTACAATAACAGGTATTCCTAAGCTAAGGCCAACTACTGCGGCATGGCTTGTTAATCCACCTTCTTCAGTAATTAATGCTGTAGCTTGTTCAAGAGCTCCCATCATATCACGATCTGTACTTTGAGCAACAAGAATTGATCCTTTTGTCATTTTTGCTTCTGCATCCTTTGCTGTACTTGCAACTACAACTTTACCGAATGCTGATTTACGACCAATTCCTTGTCCTTTTGCTAATACATCACCGATAACATGTACTTTCATTAAGTTCGTTGTTCCAGCTTCTCCAACCGGTACACCAGCTGTAATAACAACTAAATCACCATGTGTAACAAATCCACCGTTTATCGCTTCGAGAACAGAATTATCTAGCATTTCATCAGTTGATGTTGAGTGGTTACCACTTCTTGGATAAACTCCCCATACTAATGCTAATTTACGTGATACAGATTCAGATACTGTAACAGCAATAATTGGTGCTTTTGGACGATATTTTGAAATCATACGTGGTGTATGGCCACTTTCAGTTGGAGTTACAATAGCAGAAACTCCTAATTTTAATGCAGTGTAAGCTGTTGACTGACCAATTGCATCAGTAATAGTTGTACCAACTTGATCACTGCGTTTTGAAAGGATCTCTTTATAGTCTAAAGCCTGTTCTGCTCTTGACGCGATATTATGCATTGTTTTTACTGCTTCAACAGGATATGATCCAGCAGCTGTTTCACCAGATAACATAATTGCATCAGTACCATCAAAGATCGCGTTAGCAACGTCACTTGCTTCTGCACGAGTAGGTCTTGGATTACGTTGCATGCTATCTAACATTTGTGTAGCCGTAATAACTGGTTTTCCAAGAGCATTACATTTTCTAATTAATTCCTTTTGAACTAGCGGAACTTCCTCAGCTGGAATTTCAACTCCTAGATCGCCACGAGCAACCATTAAACCATCAGAAACCTCTAAAATTTCGTCGATATTATCGACACCTTCTTGGTTTTCGATTTTTGGAATAATTTGAATATGACTAGCGTTATGCTCTTCCAATAATTCGCGGATTTCTAGTACGTCTGAAGCGCGTCGAACAAAGGAAGCAGCAATGAAATCAACACCTTGCTCAATACCAAATACGATATCCTTTGCATCCTTTTCCGTAATACCTGGAAGTTTAACGCTTACACCTGGAACGTTGACACCCTTTTTATTTTTTAAGGTTCCACTGTTTTTAATCTTTGTCTTAATTTCACCATTTGCTTGATCTAGACCAATTACTTCTAATTCAATTAGACCATCATCTAATAAAATCGTTGAGCCGATATGAACATCATCAATTAAACCTTCATATGTAACAGAGAACTTTTCTTTTGTACCTACAACTTCTGTCATCGAAATAATTATTTCATTACCAGCTACTAATTCGATCGCACCATTTTCCATTGTATGAGTACGTATTTCAGGTCCCTTCGTATCCAATAAAATCGCAACTGTTTTGTTTAGCTTTGCAGATGCTTCTCTTATATTTTTAATACGATTTCCATGCTCTTCAAAATCACCATGGGAAAAATTTAAGCGTGAAACATTCATCCCCGCTTCCATTAATTCCGTTAATTTTTCAATTGATTCACTTGCTGGACCGATCGTACATACAATCTTAGTTTTTCGCATTTATGTTCCTCCTACCATTTTACGAATAAGGGAATAAACATTTATAATGGATATGGATGTAATTCCCTTATTCCAACATTTACTATGGTTTTACCGATTTACTTTTTCAAAACTCAAATAAAAATACTAAAGGATATCTATTATCAAATCAACCTAATTGGAAGATATGAAAACGATACCACCTAGTAACAATTATATTGATAACTCTTTTGATAGTCGATACATATCCTTATCAATTGTATGAGGTTGATCAAGGATTTCAAGTATATCATGATGAACGAGTTGATTTTTCTGAATTCCTACACAACGTCCACCTTTACCTTCAAGTAATAATTCAACCGCATAAGCGCCTAAACGGCTTGCTAAAACACGATCAAACGCAGTTGGTGATCCACCACGCTGTACATGACCTAATACTGATACTCGTGTTTCAAATGTAGTTGCTTCTTCGATTTGTTTCGCAAAATCTACTGCACTACCAACACCTTCAGCTACGATGATAATACTATGCTTCTTACCGCGTTCATGTCCTCTTTTTAGACGACCAACGATATCATCCATATCATAATCTGCTTCTGGAATCAAGATTGTTTCCGCTCCACCAGCAAGACCTGACCATAACGCAATATCACCAGCATGTCTACCCATTACTTCAATAATATATGTACGTTCATGTGAAGTTGCAGTATCACGAATTTTATCAATTGCATCAATGACCGTATTAAGCGCAGTATCAAAGCCAATTGTGAAATCAGTTCCCGGAATATCATTATCGATTGTACCTGGAACCCCTACACATGGAAAACCATGTTCTGTCAGCTTTTTCGCACCCATGTAAGAACCGTCTCCACCAATGACAACTAGTCCTTCAATTCCGTGCTTTTTAAGTTGCTCAATTCCTTTTTTCTGACCCTCAACGGTTTTAAATTCTGGACATCTTGCAGAATATAATTTCGTACCGCCTCGATGAATAATATCTCCTACTGAACCTAATTCTAATTTTTCAATACGTCCTTCGATGAGACCAGAATACCCGTGAAAGATACCGTATACTTCAACATTATGAAAAATTGCTTTACGAACTACTGCACGAACAGCAGCATTCATACCTGGAGAATCTCCACCACTAGTAAGGACACCAATTTTTTTCACTTTTCTTCACCCCACTATATTCTAGTAGCTTTATTTTTTATAAAGCAAGACTTTCAATCAGTGGAGGGTTACGTTATCCCCCATTGATTGTAGTAAGACTTATCTAGTTTTTCCTAACAGTTACTAACAACCTATTTTTAAGACTGAAGAATGACTGACAGGCAAACGGATAAATCAAAAATACCATGAATGGTAGATCAATACAACAAAAGTAAAAAAGTCAACTTTTGTCGAATAAACTTTTATGAGCCTTATTCATTATACAATAAATTTTTTCTTTATGTTTAAATAAATATGTAATTTTGCAAAATAATTGTCTTTTCTTACTTCAAACAAACGTTCAACAAGCACTTAATAAATGACCATCTACAAATTGCGCTACTAAGCTCTACTTACTCATTATTCCCATTTTCATCAAAAAGAAACGTGGACCAATGGTCACACGTTCTATTTAACTCCAAGTAACTCATTTGAATAAGATACTTGACCTATTTTTTTGAACTTCTCATAACGATGATTAATTAATTCCTCACCATTCATTTTGCTTAAAGATTTTAAAGAACTTGCAAGTACTTCTTCAATATACCCAGCTTGTTCAACGACATTTTTATGGGCTCCACCCTTTACCTCAGGGATAATTTCATCAACTACTCCTAATTCTTTCAAATCAGGTGCTGTTATTTTCATTGTTTCAGCTGCTTTCTTTGCTAATCCAGCATCCTTCCATAATAAAGCAGCTGCTCCCTCTGGGGAAATAACAGAGTAGGTAGAGTTTTCAAGCATATGAATATAATTGCCTACACCTAAAGCTAATGCTCCTCCACTACCACCTTCACCGATGACTATGCAGATAACAGGTACAGATAATCCCGCCATTTCAAATAGGTTTTTTGCAATAGCCTCACTTTGCCCACGCTCTTCTGCTGCTTTCCCTGGATAAGCTCCCTTTGTGTCAATGAAGCAAATGATTGGACGTTTAAATTTATCTGCTTGCTTCATTAAGCGTAAAGCCTTACGATATCCTTCAGGATGTGGCATACCAAAATTTCTTCTGATATTCTCTTTCGTGTCCTTTCCACGTTGGTGGCCAATCACTGTAACAGGAAGATCTCTAAATTTAGCAATCCCACTAACAATTGCATCATCATCGCCATAATAGCGATCACCGTGGCATTCGAAAAAATTCGTAAAAATATGATTAATATAATCCAATGATGTCGGTCGATTTGGATGACGTGCAATTTGCACCCGATCCCACGGTTTTATATTAGAATAAATCTCGCTTGTTAGTTTTTCTAATCTAGCTTCAAGTTTTTCAATCTCTGATGACAAATCAACATCAGAACCTTTTGTAATTTCCTTTAATTCGTCTATTTTCTGTCTAAGCTCGACAACTGGCTTTTCAAATTCTAATTCACCTACCAAGTGATTTCACCTCCTGTTTGATGAATGTCAAGGATGTTAGCTAATGTTTCTTTTAATTCTTGTCGATGTATAACCGCATCCAATTGTCCGTGTTTTAACAAAAATTCTGAAGTCTGAAAGTCCTCAGGAAGATCTTCACGGATCGTTTGCTCGATAATTCTTCTACCGGCAAATCCAATTAACGCCCCAGGCTCAGCAAAGTTATAATCTCCTAATGATGCAAAGCTAGCCGAAACACCGCCAGTAGTTGGATGTGTCATAACTGATATAATTAAGCCACCATTATCGCTAAATATCTTTAATGCTGAGCTAGTTTTCGCCATTTGCATTAAGCTCAACACACCTTCTTGCATTCTTGCTCCACCAGAAGCTGTAAAAATAATAAAAGGTAGCCCTTGTTCATTTGCTCTCTCTATTGTACGAGTGATTTTCTCACCGACTACAGAGCCCATACTACCCATTCGAAAGCTGGCATCCATTATTGCAACTGTCGTTTTGAAGCCATTGATAAGACCTTCACCAGTAACAACCGCTTCATTTTGCTTCGTTTTGCTACGGTCCTTCTCTAACTTTTCCTCGTATCCTGGAAAATTTAATGGGTTTTTAGAAACCATTTCCTTGTCGTATTCAACGAAACTATTCTCATCAAATAAGCTTGCAATCCGTTCTTTAGCATTCATTTGATAATGATAGCCACAATTTATACAAACTTTTAAATTTTTATTTACCTCTTTTGAGTAAATGATTTTTTTACAGCTTGGAC
>NZ_CADEPK010000072.1 GCF_902829255.1 Metabacillus niabensis
GCTCAATTATGTATAAAATGAATATTTTTTTTGTTTTAATGCTAAATATTCCTCTTTTTACGAAATATCCCCATATTTAAGCCATTTTCTATTCGATTTTTCAGAAAAACTGATTTAGACGACAAGAGAAATATTTATTTTTTTATTAAATACGACCATAAAATAATTTTTGGATCATAAAAGAAAAAACCACTTATTTGCACTTAAGTGGCTTAATTTATTGTTGGTTATGTTTTTTATATGGCATACCAGTTCGGAGCACACCTTTTGTTTCTATTCCTCCCAGCCCTTTTTCCCTCGTAAGAGTATTCCTCAATACTTCCCAAACATTAATCCTCTCAACAAATGGAGTAAAACTAACCTTTGCAACAATATAGACGGGATCAAGTGCATGGATGTTAACTCTTGAAGGAGAGCTTGCAAAATTAGCCCCTGCTCTAATTAATGATTCAAAATGCGATTGACAGGCTCCAGCAAAAATAACTAACTGGTCGAGATTAGGATTCTTATTCCGGGCATTCCTTACAGTTTGTATAAAATGCCTGGAGTGTCGATAAGCATTTAAATCATCGATACCTCCCTTGTGCTTCGAATAAGCATCATGCCCTGTAACAACGAGGATATCCGGGCGATATTTATCTAAGAGTGATGTTATCTTATCTGGCATTTCCTTCTCACTTACATGAACACCATTTACAGGGACACCAATTTTCGAATATAGCTCCAAACACTTTTTTAAATAGATCGGATCCCCATCAATATGAAGCACCCTGCCAGGAATATGAAAGAACTCTTCATTATGGCTATAGCTTGATGTAGCATAATACTCTTGTTTTTCACGTAATAATTGGTAATCCTGTCTAAATAAATCATTCGACTGCTCTATTAGCTCCCTTTCCTTTACTTTACGACTATTCTTTTCCTTTTCATCTACAACAACCAAATCGTTGCAGTTAGCATCTGCAATTAACCGTACTTCATCCCCATGTAAAATGGCGATTTCCTCACCGTTATCGTTTTTTATTACATCTATAACTCTAAATAACAAATCTAGTCGATATGACTTTCTCGCAACAATATCTCCTATTTTCACCTGCACATTTCTCACTCCAATTTGCCTATCTTCGCCATCTGGCAAAATTACTCCCTTTATGAGGGTTAACTTTACTTTTTCACAGGCTGTTTTCCCTCTGCTATTCTTTAACTAGGAACGGTTTTATTTCCTTGTGCTAACAGTTGCTTGCCAATTTGTTTTCTGCACGTGTCTGATATGTCCCTTCGCGCCAAAATATCCGTCCCGATTAACCTAGTTAAAACCTGATGTTATAAAACAACATGCCTTTAGAAAAAAGCCATTTTTTAATGAAACTGTATTTATAACATTGAAGATTCATTTATCTAAAAAAGGAAAAATCCCCTTTTCTAGCCTATGTAGCTTTCAAAAATTTGTGATAAATGGAATGGTGATTTTTCAATATGAATTGCTTAAGACAAAAAAATCCTAGGTACATTCCGGCATGTACCTAGGATTTTGTCATCATTTATTTCTCATCTACGACTTGTGATAATGCATCACTAACTTTAGCGAATTCTTCAATTGAAAGAGATTCTCCACGTCTTCTTCCATCAATCATGATTTTCTCCAACGTTTCCTCTATAAGAGGCTTTAACTCTTTTCCATTTGGCAAGTAATGCACTAAATTATTTAAAAGAGTCTTTCTTCTCTGAGCAAAGCTTGCCCGCACAATTTCGAAAAAGAATTTTTCATCTTCAACATGAACTATCGGTTCATTTCTAACTAGTAAGCGAATAATTGCTGAATCAACATTTGGTTGCGGAACAAACACTGTTTTCGGGACAGTCATGACCGTTTTAGCCTCTGTATAATATTGAACAGCGATTGACAATGAACCGTAATCCTTTGTCGATGGGTTCGCTGATATTCGATCTGCTACCTCCTTCTGTAGCATGACAACGATCCCCTTTAAAGGAAGTTTCTCTTCAAGGAGCTTCATAATAATCGGAGTCGTTACATAATAAGGGAGATTTGCAACAACCATAATCTCCTCACAATCATGAAAATGTGTTGCTATTGTTTCCTGTAAATTTGCTTCAAGTACATCTTGGTGAATCACTGTTATATTATCATATGGACTTAATGTTTCTTTTAATATTGGAAGTAAACGTTGATCAATTTCAAAGGCAACAACCTTTTTTGCCCTTCTAGCCAACTGCTCTGTTAAGGCACCAATTCCTGGTCCAATTTCAATAACCCCTGTTTTTTCTGAAACCTCTGCATGATCCACGATTCTTGTTAAAATATTTGGCTCAATTAAAAAATTCTGTCCTAAGCTTTTTTTAAAGGAAAATCCATATTTCTCTAAAATGGCTCTTGTTCTTACCGGAGTTGCTATATCCTTCATCATTAATTTCTTTCCTCCTGTAGAATCTTCGTTACTGCTTGTATATAGTCTTCTCTACTTATTTGAAACATTTGCAGCCTTTTATGAAGCTGCTTTCCATTTGTATATCCGATCTTTAAAAGGACACCTAATTTCTCTCGTCTTTCACGAGCATGAGTACCACCAATTAACCCTGCGTCTAGTAGATCATCTAGCGTAATATCACTTATAAACTCTTCCATTTCCTCTTTCACCGAGTTTAATGCAGTCCGAATAGATTCTATACTAGCATGCTCCACTCCGATACCTTTCCCGTTTTTAGGCCTTGCTTCAGCCTTTGGTAAAAATGCATGTTTACATCCAGGGACTTTTTCCGAGATTGTCTTTCTTATTTTTTCACCAGGAAAATCTGGATCTGTAAAAATGATGACGCCCCTCGTCTTTTTTGCAAGCTTTACTTGCTCAATCACTTCATCACCAATTGATGAACCATTCGTTTCAATCGTATCTGCGTCTACCGCTCTCTTTATAGCTGTTGTGTCGTCTTTTCCTTCAACAACAATTATTTCTTTAATTTTCATTTTTTCCTCCAAAAAGCTGAAACTTTTTCTAGTTGTGTTTCGTCATATAAATGTAACTTGTTAATTACACATAATTGTATCTATATTTACAAAATTAGTGGATTGCCATTTAACTAAAATTCCGACTCAACAGAGATAAGCCTGTAAAAAATAATCTTAATCTACTTTACAAAAAGCGTAAAGCCTACCCTCGACTTTTTGAGGAAATTCCGCTTTTTAAACTTGCTAAATACTCTTAAAAGTATACCCTTCTTCATACTGAAACAAAAGGTTAGTGAATTTTATAAAACATTACTTTTTTCATTTTCGAAAGATTAATTAGGAATGGAAACTAAAAAGCTAATGATTAAACAAATAAAAAAACAGAGGGAATAAAGCCCTCTGCTAAACTATCAATCTAATATTTTAATCTTTACATTTTTCGAACCCCATCGATAGGCAGCTGATTTAGATGACAAGAAAACATCGATTTTGTTTCCTTTAATAGCTGAACCAGTATCAGCAGCAACTGCATATCCATAGCCCTCGACATATACTTTCGTTCCTAATGGAATGACATTGGGGTCAACCGCAATAACCTTAGCATTAGGATTTGCTTTTAAATTTACTCCTGTTGCAGTTGTTCCAGAACAACCGTTACAACTTGCTGTGTACGCAGTAGCTCTTACGTAAAATTCCTTTGCAACTGAATCATTACCACGGGACACTTGAACATCTGCTACTTCTTCAGCCTTCGTCCCTACAGCTACAACTTGGTCTTTACTCTCTTCAACTGTTTCCGATTTAATTAACTTTCTTGATACTTCTTTGCCGTTTTCCAAAACAACTTCATAATGCTTTTCTTGTTTACCTTCTTTTCCAGAGTCGATAACTTTTTCCTTGCCCTTTTCAAGGCTATCATCTTTTTTCGTTACAACCTTAAAGGCAACTGGTTCTTCCACTACATCGGTGACTTTTTCTACTCGTGTAACAGTAATGATGCTTTCCTCATTAATTTGATTCGTTAAATCTGGATGAACCTTATCTAGTTTATTTAATTTAACGTCTTGTTCTTTTAAAAAGTCAGCGACAGTAGTCGAAGTAGTCCAAACTTGTTGTTTCTCTCCGCCAACATTTAGTGTAAGCTGAATCGCTTTATCAATTGTTAATGATAAGTCCTTTTCAATCTTTGTATCTAATGCTGGTTCAACTCGATCGTGCTCTGTAACCTCTAATTTTTCTTGCTCTATTAATTCCTTTACTGTATCCGCTGTTGTCCATATTGTCCTTCGTTCATCACCTATTGCCAATTTTACTGGTTTTGAAGCTTCATAGACAATCTCTATATCATTTTTTATCTTTTTATTTGTTGCATGTGATAGGTGATCTTCTTCTCGTAAATCTATATCTTGCTCTTTTAATAATTCTTTCACAGTATCTGCATGAGTACGTATCTTTTCTTCTTTACCATTCACCGTCAAGTTGACGGTATCCTTCATACCCTCATATGTACCGTATGCAGTACCAGATCCAATTACTAATAAACTAGTTGTTGTAAGGACAATTTTGTTTTTTATTACCTTTTCGGAAAACAGCTTTTTCATGTTTTGAATGAAAATGAAAAACGCCTCCTTCTTCCTCGTGGATTATATAGAGTATCTTTCATCTTGTCAACCCTTTTGACGTTGTCTCATTTTTCCAACGTATTCATTATTATGCGTAATAACAAGCCAAAAGGGAAGAAAGAGTTATCGACAAAGATATCCTATGAAGAAAAAGAGACATGTAGAACCTCTTAGATTTCATATTTTCAGGACAGGCTATCACATAACTCGACAGAAATAGCTATCGAGTTATGCCGAATAGTTTCATTGCATTGTCGGAAGTTTTTTTTGCTACTTCCTCAAAAGTCAGCCCTTTTAGTTCAGCAATTTGCTCCGCAACATATTTTACATAGCTCGGTTCATTTCGTTTTCCCCTAAAAGGATGTGGAGTTAAGTAAGGACAGTCTGTTTCAATTAATAAAAAATCCATAGGTATTTCTTTTACTACCTCTTTTGGCTTTTTTGCATTTTTAAATGTAACTGGTCCGCCAAATGATAAATAAAAGTTCATCTTCATGCATTTTTCAGCTGTTTCCAAACTACCTGTAAAGCAATGCATGATTCCCCCAACCTCACTTGCATTTTCCTCTTGCAAAATCTTTACAACATCCTCAGTTGCTTCACGGTTATGAATAATGATTGGCAGCTTCACTTCCTTTGCCAATTGAATTTGTTTACGAAACACTTCCTGCTGAATTTCCTTTGGAGACTTATCCCAATAATAATCGAGTCCCATTTCCCCAATTGCAACTACTTTCGGATGTGCAGCTAATTGTTTAATCCAATCTAAGTCTTCATCTGTCATATCGATCGCATCAACTGGATGCCAGCCAACTGCAGCATAAATCATGTCATATTGTTCAGTTAGTTCCATTGCTCTCGTTATTGTTTCTCGATCGAAACCAACGACAACGATATGAGATACATTTTCAGACTTCGCACGTTCGATAACCTCAACGACATCCTCTTCAAATTGAGTTGCATTTAAATGTGCATGTGTATCAAATAACATCCCACTACTTCCCTTCTTTTCGACAATATAAAGAGGTGTTCTACAAAATGTTACACGTGGAACACCCCTTTTTGAAAAGCAATGTATTAGGAAAATATCACAGTACCTAATACAATTCCTTTTATTTTACTTTTGAACCATTTGGAAGGCTGCTATCAACTGTTGCGACTGACAAGGAATCACCATGTGAACCTGCTAAAATCATCCCTTGTGATAGTTCGCCGCGAAGTTTTACAGGCTTCAGATTTACGACACAAATAACCTTTTTCCCGATTAACTCCTCTGGCTTATAGTATTTTGCAATTCCAGACACTACTTGTCTCTTTTCATAGCCCAGGTCTAATTGCAATTTTAATAAACGGTCGGCTTTTTTCACTGGTTCTGCATGAATAACTTCTGCAACACGTAAATCCACCTTCATAAAGTCATCAATTGTAATTTCTTCACTAACCTCAGGAACTTCAACCTTCTCTTCCTCAACCTTTGGGGCAGTACCTTTCATTTGCTCCTTAATATATTGAACCTCTTCTTCAACATCTAAACGTGGAAAGATTGGCGCTTGCTTGTTTACTTTAGTTTGCGTTAATTGGCCAAATTCAAGAATGCTTTCCCAACCTTGGAGTTTTTCATCTACGATACCAAGCTGCTCAAAAATATTTTTTGGCGTTTCAATTAAGAAAGGTTTTAATAGCACAGCTGTTATTCGCAATGATTCAGCAAGATGTACCATGACAGATGCAAGCTTATCGCGATTAGCCTCGTCCTTCGCTAATACCCACGGTTGTGTTTCATCAATATATTTATTTGTTCTACTAATAAACTGCCATAATGAAGAAAGAACAACCGAAAACTCCATTTTTTCCATTGCTTCCTCATACTTTGCAATAGTTTCCTTCGAGAAAGCTACTAGTTGGTCATCAAATTCTAATTGTGATCCATTATAAGCTGGAATTTCTCCCGCAAAATATTTATCAATCATCGCAACTGTACGGTTTAATAAATTTCCTAAATCATTTGCCAGATCATAATTTACTCGGTCAATAAACCCTTCTGGAGTAAATACACCGTCTGATCCAAATGGTACTTCTCTTAATAAGTAATAACGTAAAGCATCTAAGCCGTATTTATCAATTAATGTAACAGGGTCAACTACATTTCCCTTTGATTTAGACATCTTGCCATCTTTCATTAATAACCATCCGTGAGCAAACACTTTTTTCGGTAAAGGTAAGTCTAGTGCCATCAACATAATTGGCCAATAAATTGTATGGAAGCGAACAATCTCCTTACCTACGATATGAACATCAGCTGGCCAATACTTTTTATATTTTTCTTCATCTTCAGTTCCATACCCGAGAGCTGTAATATAATTAGATAATGCATCGATCCAAACATAAATAACATGCTTTGGATCTCCTGGCACTTTTACACCCCAATCAAAAGTAGTACGAGAAACAGCTAAATCCTCAAGCCCTGGTTTAATAAAATTGTTTATCATTTCATTTTTTCTTGATTCAGGCTGGATGAACTCAGGATTTTCCTCATAATAAGCTAAAAGCCTGTCTACGTACTTACTCATTCTAAAGAAATAGGACTCTTCCTTTACTAATTCAACAGGATGTCCGCTATCAGGGCTTTTCCCACCAACCACTTTTCCATTCTCAATAATTGGATCAACTAATTGTAGCTCTGTATAGTATGTTTCATCAGGAACAGAGTACCAACCTTCGTACTCGTCTAAATAAATATCTCCTTGCTCCACTAATTTAGCAAAGATTTTTTCCACAACCGTTTTATGTCGATCTTGGGTTGTACGAATAAAATCATCATAAGATATCTCCATCTTACCCCAAAGATCTTTAATACCTGCAACGATATCATCAACATATTGCTGAGGTGTTATATTGCTTTCTTCCGCTTTACGTTGAATCTTTTGTCCATGCTCATCAGTACCAGTTAGATACATAACATCGTAGCCGCGCATTCTTTTGTAACGTGCCATTGCATCTCCGGCTACTGTTGTATATGCATGTCCTATATGAAGCTTTCCGCTCGGATAATAAATTGGAGTCGTAATATAAAATGATTTTTTCCTGTTTTCCATTATGTAACCTCCTTAAACTTAACAATATTGTCTAAACATGGTTTGATTTTACTACCCTTGTTAATCCAAATATGATTTTTCAAAAAACCATATCTTATTTATGTTCTTCCTAATTATTATAGATGATTGTCGACAGATTTAATGTAAAAGAAGATCTTTTCAAATAGATGTCATCCTTATTATATTTACCCCTTTTAAAAATGCCCTCGCCCTAAAGGACGAGAGCGCTATGTATGTCATTTATTCTAATTTAATGGATGTCGAAGATAATCTAGCTATACTAATCTGTCCAATATCAATAATTTCATACTCTTTATGATACCATCTTAACCTCTAATATCAAGGTTATATACCTAAAGATTTTCGAATTCTATATTTCTATTTCAATTCGACAAGTTCCAAAAGAAAATTGTCGAATGGAGTAGTTCATTTGTCGAATTTTTCAGTAGTTAAAATAGAGTAATTTTGTAAAATTGAGGTTTTGCTTTTAGGAAATAGGGGTATATAGTTAGAAAACCTTTAATCACTAGACTTTGCCCTACATCTATTTTTTTACAAAAATATAAATAAAATCATTGACGATTATTGGAAATGCTGATATGCTTAAAAAGCAAATCAGTTTTTGTCGAATATTGACGAAGTATGAGTACTAAATATATAGAATGTCAAAATTGAGAGGAGAATATTTTATTATGAAATCTACTGGTATTGTACGTAAAGTTGATGAATTAGGTCGTGTAGTTATTCCAATTGAATTACGTCGTACATTAGGCATTGCCGAAAAAGACGCGTTAGAAATTTATGTTGATGATGAGAAAATCATCTTAAAAAAATACAAGCCAAATATGACTTGTCAAGTAACTGGTGAAGTTTCTGATGATAACTTAGCACTTGCTAACGGTAAATTAGTTCTTAGTCGTGAAGGTGCGGAGCAAATCTTAGCTGAAATTCAAAACTTGCTTGTTCAAAAATAATAGATAAAGAGGCTGTCTCATCAAAGGTCAGACCCTCATCAAACGTAATATATATATAAGGATTAACTTTGTATAATTCCTATATATTGCGTTAGAGGGATCTGGCTTTTTAGCATTGAGTCAGCCCCGCTTTTTATTTATTCATCAACATGATATGTTTGATATACATCCCTTTTAGGAATATTTCGTTCAAGGGAAACCTTTTTTATCGCTTCCTTTGATGATAGGTTTTGAGCAATATAATATTCTACATGCTCTTTAATAGTGAGCTCATTCCACCATACTTCCTTGTTTACCTCAACATCCTCATGGTTTCCTTCTACAATTAAACAAAACTCCCCACGAATTTCATTTTCTTCAGACCATTTAATAACCTCATCTATATTGCCACGAATAAATTCTTCAAATTTCTTTGTCAGTTCTCTTGATAAACAAATTGACCTGTTCCCAAAGTATTCCTTCATTAGCTGAAGTGTTTCCTTTAATCTATGAGGAGATTCATAAAAAATAATCGTCTCTCTTCTGCTTTTTAATTGTTCTAGTTGAGATTTTTTATCCTTTTTTTGCCGATTTAGAAATCCAAAGAAATAAAACGGCTGTGGCGTTATTCCTGATGCTATAAGTGCTGTTAAAGCAGCGTTCGCACCAGGTAAAGGGATAACATGACCACCAACTTCAAGCACCTGCTTTACTAATTCACTACCAGGATCAGAAATAGTTGGCATTCCTGCATCACTTACAAGCGCTATATTTTTCTTTTCCTTCAAAAGATCAAGTATACGTAGTCCACTTGTTTCTTTATTATGCTCATGATAGCTAAAAATCGGTGTATCAATTTCAAAATGATTACATAACTTTTTTGATTGACGTGTATCCTCTGCCGCAATAAAATCTACTTCCTTCAAAATAGATATAGCGCGAAATGTCATATCTTCTAAATTACCAATAGGAGTAGGAACTAAATATAAGCTTCCGAGCCCATTACTTTCGTTATGAAAGCTTTTCTGTTGTTGTAGCATTCTCCTTACCCCTTTCCTCTTCTTTACATAAATGATTTGTTATGTATTGCTCTTTCGCTTTTCTAGATAGCTTTTTAAAGGAATATTCCATCCTAAGGGCCTCTGTTTTTGTATGAAACCTTTGAGAAAAAATAAGTTTAACAGGTGTTCTACCTCTTGTATATTTTGCCCCTTTTCCTTCATTATGCTTTTTTAACCTTTGCTTAATTTCAATTGTATATCCTGCATAATAAGTTCCGTCATTACACTCAAGTACATAAAAGTAATGGTTATCCGTTTCCATCCTTCTGTTCCCCCTAGCATACTTCTAATTGCACGCTTGTAAAAGGTAAGCCAAGGCGCCTCATTTCATCTACGTCATTCACATATCTCATTTACGCTACTTTCTGCTTTATCTCCATATAATATCTTCCGTATTTCTGGTGTATATTCGTTATGCTCATCATAGACAATAATTGGAGGCAAAAGCTTTAAATCTGAACGTCCGCCCTTTATTCCTTCAACTAATATCGTATTTGCCTCTTTGTTGATTTTTGGATAGACACTTTGAATCCTCTTAGGCTCAACTCCATATTTCCGCATTAATTCCACTATATCAACAAGGCGACCTGGACGATGGACTAGAGCAATTTTTCCACCTTGTTTAACAAGTTGACTACTTACCCTTATCACATCCTCTAATGTGCAAAGGATTTCATGTCTAGCAATTGCTAAGTGTTCATTCAAATTTTGATAGCCCTTTTGTGAAGTTGTAAAGTACGGCGGATTACAGGTTACGACATCATATTTCCCATAGCCAAGGGTTTTCGGCATCTCCTTTATATCGCCGTGTACCATTTCAATCTGATGTTCTAATTGATTATATTCAATGCTTCTTACAGCCATATCGTATAATCTCTCTTGAATTTCTACGCCTACTATTTTCCCCTTCGTTCTTGTGCTTAATATTAAAGGAACAATACCATTCCCTGTACAAAGATCTAAAATATTCCCTTTTTGTATAGGCAAATACGCAAATCTCGATAATAGTACCGCATCTAATGAAAAGGAAAATACAGTCGGACTTTGAATGATTCTGAGATTTTCAGCTAACAAATAATCTAGTCTTTCATCACCGACTAACTTAACCATTGTTTTCCCTCCCGTTTGAATAGAGAATTCTACACCATTTCAAATACGAGATCCTTCTCAAATAAAAGGCTCTTTCCTAAAAGATTGTTGTTTTTGTACTAACTATATTAGGGTTGAATGAAGCTGATTACGAGACTCCTGCGGGATGTGTGGGAAAGGTAAGACCCCACAGGCGTTTAAGCCGAAGAGGCTTACCACCCACCCCGCGGAAAGCTAGTACTGCAAAAGGAAATCAACCACGAACGACTACATTGTAAAAAACAACAAAGTTTGCGAAAACAGACAATAAAAAAGCTTCATAAAGCTTTCTATAAAAAAAGCTAGCCCATATGTATAAGGATTGCCCAATAAATAGACAAACCAATATGAGTTAGCCAGATTATTTCTTATTTAGAAATGATAAGCAAAACAAACAATCTCCATCCTTACGAATACTCCCATAATGCAAATTGCAAATATGAAAGCCTTCCTGATATAATCTTGCAAGATTGTCATACCCTTCACCGATATCAATTTGCTGTTGCTTCGCTTGCTGCTTTTCTTTTGATTTTGTTTTCTTAGAATTTGTATTTGCTGAATTGATAAATGTAACATCTAATCTTCGGCGTAAATTCTCATTCTCTATTTTTAGGTGATGATTTTCTTCAATCATTTTTTCTAAGTGCTGCTTTAATTCACCCAATTGAGTGAATAAGGAGCCTATTTGTTCTTCCATACTGCTTACAGATTCAAATATCTCTTTTTTATCCACTTGTTTCCACCTCATTAATCTGTGGATTGCATTGGAACTACGCCTTCTTTCTGCAATTCATCCCAAGTGTATTCTACCACGCGTTCTTGTTCAACTAAATTTACTTGTATAATTTGCTCTAATATATTTAAGCCTACTACTTTACCTAAACCATTTGGTGTCCCAATCATCTCACCTATGTCTGGAAGTAATTCCTTAGCTGATTCATATTCATCATTTTCATATTTCAGGCAGCACATTAAACGTCCGCATAAACCAGAAATTTTTGTTGGGTTTAAAGATAAGCTTTGATCCTTTGCCATTTTAATGGATACAGGCTCAAAGTCACCTAGAAAGGTTGAACAACAAAGCATTCTTCCACACGGTCCAATACCGCCTAGCATTTTTGCCTCATCACGAACACCAATTTGTCTTAACTCAATGCGTGTTTTAAAGATTGCCGCTAAATCCTTTACTAGCTCGCGAAAGTCTACTCTACCGTCAGCAGTGAAATAGAAAATAACCTTATTGCGGTCAAATGTATATTCCACATCAACTAATTTCATATCTAAACCATGCTCTGAAACCTTCTTTTGGCAAACAAGATATGCTTCCTCAGCTGCCTCCTTATTTTCCTGAACCAATAATCGATCTTTCTCATCTGCTAAACGTATTACTTTTTTTAGCGGGAGAACGACATCATTTTCTTCTACCTTCTTATTATTAAGAACGACTTTACCATATTCAATACCTCTGATTGTTTCAACAATAACAAAGTCGTCATCCTCTATATGAAGACCATTTGGGTCGAAATAATATATTTTGCCCGCCTTTTTAAAGCGAACACCTACAACATCATACAAACTTATCCCTCCTGCAATGTTAAGACCAATTGTTCCATCAAAAGTTGTGGATTCACATTGGCATGAAGCCTATTTTTAGCTTCTAATATTGAAGACATTTTCTCAGTCAAACTTCTTTGTGTCATTTGAAGGGCATTCTGTTTCAATTGTTGAATTATGTCATGATAAATGACTTGATCTTCGTTACCTACTTTAATCGATAATAGATCTTTATATATATATAATAACAAGTCTAGTCCAATTTCTTGTTTTTCTTTCTCATTAAAATGCATCATCCATTCGGTATGAACAAAGATTGGAGCTTGTCCTTTCCGGGTGACCATCACCTCATATAATTTTATCACTTTCGTTCTAGCCTGCGCAAACCAATCATCTTTTGCTATCGTAATTGCATCTTCAGAATCGTTAGTAAGCTGTGATACTAATGAAGCAACATGGCCAGGAATTCCTTCATCTACGAGTAATTTCTCAATAGCTTTCGGTAATAAAGGCTGAAATGATACTAATTGACACCTTGAAAGAATTGTATTCAGCATCCTATGATACTGTTCAGTTAGTAATATTGCAATCGTATTTGCATTCGGTTCCTCTAAAAATTTGAGCAAACTATTTGCCGCGTTTACTGTCATTTTATCTGCGTGAACAATCATATAAAGCTTTTTATTCGATTCTACACCTGATTTAGAAAATTCCTCTTGTAAAGCTTGGATTTGTCCCTTTTTAATCGAAAGGCCATCAGGCTCTACAACATGGACATCAGGATGATTCCCGGAATCTATTCTTCTGCAATTTCTGCAGTTGTTACAAGGTTCGGCATGTTGAAGGTTTTCACAAAAAAAGCTCTTTGCAAAAAGAATTCCAATATTCCTTTTACCTGTCCCTTTCTTCCCTTCAAATAAATATGCATGTGCCAAACGTTGTTTTTCAATACTGTTTATTAACAATCGTTTAACACGAGGTTGATATGTTTCTAACTCCTGCCAACTATTTATCATTTCAACATCACTCTCTACGTATATAGGTTAATAAGTAACCCTTTTACTTCACCTATCTTTGCTAGAATATCAATCGTCGTAGCTTCCTTGTTAACAATTTCATCTGTTAATTCAAGAAGGGACTTGTCTACCTGCTCAATTATTTTTAAGGATCGGCTATTGCCACTATAATCCCAGCTTCTAGATTGTTTCATTTTCATGCCATATTCAACGGCCTCATGGATAAATTTTTTAACTAGTAATTTGTATTTCGATAGGTCGCTAAAGTTTCTAGATTTCGATAATCGACGACCTACGTCCTCAATATTACCTAGCAGCTTTGTTAATTGATCCATTTGGAGCTTATTTCCTTGTTTTACAACAATATCTTGAAAGCCCCTTGTTGTAGACTGAGCAACCTTTTGATCTAAGCCACGTTTATCTATAGCAGTTCGTAAATCCTGACTAATTTTCATACAATCCCCCCGTTAGCAATTCATACAACTAGATATAATTGAAGGGTTAATTAAATATCACCTAACCGTAATAATTAAAATTGGAGAAATTGCTCGACAGGTACAACAAAGACTGTTGCTCCTCCGACTTCAACTTCAACCGGATATGGGATAAATGAATCAGCATTTCCTCCCATAGGTGAAACTGGTGTAACAAGTTGCTCACGAGATTTACAATTATCTTGAATAACTTGTAAGGCTTTATCAACTCTTATATCTTCTGTACCTATCATAAACGTTGTATTCCCTGATTTTAAAAATCCACCTGTACTTGATAATTTCGTTACTCGAAAATTATGGTCCATCAAGGCATTTAACAACTTATTACTATCTTGATCCTGTACAACGACAATAATTAATTTCATAATAAAAAGCCTCCTTATATTGTAACATGTTCACCTATTTCCTTCATTGCTAGTTTGATGGTAATTTCATACCAAAAGGGTCATATGTTGAGATGGTTTTCCAATACAGTGATTACATCCTTTAATACATCTTCTTTAGGATTATTTGCATTGATACTAATAATTCGATCTTGAAATTTTTCAACAACCTCTTTATAGCCTTCTTGCACTTTTCTATGAAATGCTAAACCTTCTAAATCAAGGCGATTTTTCTCTCTATTGGAATTTGCCTCGATTCGTTTAAGACCTACTTCAGGCTCAATATTAAAGTAAATTGTGAGATCTGGAAAACAACCATTAATCGCAAATTCATTAATCGAATATACTTCATCAATGCCTAATCCTCTTGCATATCCTTGATATGCTAAAGAACTATCGATAAATCGGTCACATATAACTGTTTTACCCTCTTGAAGTGCAGGAATAACCTTTTCAACTAAATGCTGCCTCCTAGCTGCAGCATACAGAAGGGCTTCAGTTCTTCCATCCATATTTGTATGATCCTTGTTTAAAATGACCTCACGAATTTTTTCAGCGATGTGTATTCCGCCAGGCTCTCTTGTAAATACTGCTTCAAAGCCTGTTTTCTGAAAGTGATTCTTTAGTAATTCAATAATTGTCGTTTTACCTGCTCCTTCAGGGCCCTCAAACGTAATAAATTTCCCGTTCTCCATCTTTTACCTACTCTCTTTATAAATTGCTATTTTTCCACATTTTATATTTTCATCACCTTGAATATTGACTCCCATCTCCATTAATTCCTTTAATTGTTCGATTAATTCAACTGTTATTTTTTCACCAGCCATTATAAAAGGAATTCCTGGAGGGTATGGAATGATAGCTTCTGCAGAATAATGTCCAACTGATTCATGAAGGGCGACAATTATTTCTTCACATTTATCAAAATAAGAGTATGAATAATCTAGGGATGAAATATTTTTTATTTGTCTATTATCTAAGTAGTTATATTGCTTCATCTCATTCTTTTTTGGTGCTGGAAGCTTGCCTTTATCGATTGAGGATAGTTTATCAAGAGTAGTATCCAAATTCTCAATAGGTAATACAAATAATAGCTTACTAGGGTCTGCTAATTCAGCAAAGATATGCTGGGATTCAAAATAATGTTGTAAATGAAATCCCGATAACCCATTTACAGCCTCTACCGTAAGCTTAAGAGGATCAGCTTGAATATATTCATCTTTAGATTCTATAATACTAAATTTTCGTGTGGATATTATAAAATCCTTCAATAAATCAATTTTTTCTATCAGTTCTTTCTGTTTATTCTCCCGTACTTTCTTTTCTAAATAGGCTCTTGCCAAATCTAATGATGCCATGATTGGATACGAGGGACTACTGCTTTGTAGCATCGACAAAAAGAGATCAAGCTTTTCTTTATTCACTAATTTACTATTAAAGTGAAGATAGGAGCCCATTGTCATTGCTGGTAAAGTTTTATGTGCTGAATGAACAATAATATCTGCTCCAGCCTCTATTGCCGATTTCGGAAATGGATCACCTAAAACAAAATGAGCTCCATGTGCTTCATCTACTAACACAGGAATATGATAACGATGTGCTAATTGAACAATCGGTGTTAAATCAACTGATAAGCCATAGTAGTTTGGATTAGTTAAAATAAGTGCTTTAGCATCAGGATAACTATTGATTGCATCTTTTATTGTTTCTACTTCAACATAGGTAGGAACTTGATAATCCTCATCTATTTTAGGAGCTAAGAATACTGGACGTGCACCCGCTAATCTAATTCCATTTAAAATTGATTTATGTGAATTACGTTGAACTAAAACAACATCTCCTTGACTACAAGAAGCCATAATCATTGCCAAGTTTCCAACAGTTGAACCATTTACTAAAAACTTTGTGTACTTTACTCCATATAACAAGGCTGTAAGTTGTTCTGCTTTTTGAATTGCTCCTTTTGCGTTATGCAAATCATCTAAGCCTGTTAGTTCTGTTACGTCAAAGGGTAATATACCATTATATATATCCCTTGCTTCTTCGAAAAATATCATACCATTTTTATGTCCAGGAACATGAAGAGAAAGTGGGCTTTTCAAAGCATGCTCCATTAAAGCTGTAAAAAGAGGGGTTTCCATACTTACATCCGTCCTTAATCATTATGGCTTAATTATAGCAATACAACCTATAATCTTAAAGTAACATTCGTGATAATCGTTAATCGCTCCAGCTTTATTATTTAGAATGTTTTCCTATATTGCAGGCATATACGCAAGGTGGACGCATTTTGAGAACAACAATTTTAATAAAAAGGGTTATATAGCCACACCTATTATAATAGGAGTTATTATGAAACTATGATAATGACAAAAGGCCAGCTGTTGCAAGCTAGCCCTTGTTAATTATCTAAATGTAACGTCATGAATATAATCTTGTTCTTTTAATTCTTCCTAATCTATTTAAGTAAAATTGATACTTCGGATCCGATGTCTGAGTGTGAATAATTTCTTGCTCACAATCTGTACAAATAAAACTCGTATAAAGATGAATTCCTGCCATTTTATTCATATCACATATAATACATTTTTCCCCTACCGATTCATGTAAACAATTAGAATTCATATCCTCCACCTCCGTACTTTTCATTTTGTCCTAGATCCGTATATTGTATACACAATTTTGAATTTACTTTTGATAATCATAGATTATGGTCTTTCATCTCATCATGTGTCTGTCTAATTCATACAAATCTCTTTATATAGTGTAATAGTCAGGCTAGTAAGTATACTTTGTCTCTACGTTTCCCTCTAAACCTATCGGTTTTTATATAAACACAAAAAAGACCAGTATTTCTACTGATCTTTTTCCATCTTACCTGGCAACGTCCTACTCTCACAGGGGGAGTCCCCCAACTACCATCGGCGCAGAGAGCTTAACTTCCGTGTTCGGATTTCGGCTTGCGATAAGCGGCGAATCTCTTCGGAAGCTT
>NZ_CADEPK010000073.1 GCF_902829255.1 Metabacillus niabensis
ACTAAATGCTGTTTTATAATTGACAATCTATCGGTTTCTTTCCGTTCAGTTGTCCCAATAATTAGCCCCTGTTTATCTCTTAATCTCCAAGAGCATTCAACATTTAAGCTTCCCTTATCAAAAATTACATTAATGAGATCCTTACCAATCGGGAGAATCTCAATAACTTTCCTGCCAATAAAATTTGAGAAATCTATGTTACTTTGTGATATTTTAATATTCAAGTGTTCACCTTTTTTCATTATTTTTAATTTTAATATCATTATAATTCAAATTTTTTAAATGAATCTGCTCAATTATCGAGTATTTCAATAACTATCGATACTTTAATGCTTAACAAATAGATATTAACCCAATTAGAGCTAACCCGAGATTCTGAAATGAAAACCGGAAGATGTATGACTGATAAATACAGATGGTTCTTCCATTTGGCTATTTTTCACAATTATCAAGGAATTAAGTTCTTGTTTACAGTTTACAATAAACAAGAATTATTAATAGGAAATTATGACCTTTATATCCTTTAAAGATTAATAAAGCCAAAAGCTACCATCTTCATGTATAATAAACTGGTTCATTTTATCTTAAATTGAGGTGTGAAATGCTAGTCATTCTTGGAATTATTACGCTTGTTTTATTTATTATTTTCCTTATCTTTTATGTAACAGATGCTAGAAGAATGATTAATGGTTTTCTATTTAACGTATTTTTTTGTTCATTTATCATTTTTCTTATTTATTTAGGGTTTAGTTCAGATTTTGTCATTCTTAGGTTTATTGCTATCGTTCCACTTGTTATTCTAGCCTTTATATTAACTTTTGGATTATTTGCTCTATGTGTTGGATTATTTTTAAATGCACGAATCCTGCTGAAAAGGGAAAGCAGGAGGTTTGCCAATAGTTTAACGTTAATTTTAGGTATTTTCCTTCTGTTATTCATTCTATTCCGTACGGTGAATCCTGTGCGTTTTTTGCCTAACTATTTTGAACCTTTATTTACTGGTGCTTCCTTAATCGGAGTTTATTTCTTTTTACACTTAACTAACTTTTTAACCGCATATTTGTTATATCAATTTAACAGACCAAAGCTTAACCAAGATTTTATTATAGTTCTTGGTAGTGGTTTAATTAAAGATAAGGTGCCACCACTTTTGGCAAGTCGCATTAATAAAGCAATTGATTTTTATTGGAAACAAGCAGCTGTCACCTCCCCGCCTCTATTAATTTTCTCTGGTGGGCAAGGTCCTGATGAAGATCTTCCTGAAGCTGAAGCAATGCAGAAGTATGCTATAGAGAAAGGGATTCCTTTTGAGCATACTTTAACAGAGGCTCGTTCTGTCAATACTTTTCAGAATATGCTCTACTCAAAACAACTCATGGATTCAGTAAAAGGCAGGGAATACAACAGCATCTTTACTACAAACAATTTTCATTTATTTAGGGCAAGCCTGTATGCGAAAAAGGCAGGTTTAAAGAGCCAGGGAATTGGATCAAAAACCGCGCTCTATTACTGGCCAAATGCCATGATTCGCGAATATATTGCCATTGTCGCGATGCAACGTAAACGTCATACCCTTATAGCCGGGACAATAGTAGGATTTTCAGTCCTTCTAGCCATTTTTGCTTTTTTATTTTTATAACTAATACAAAAAGCCATTCATCAATGTCTGTGAATGGCTCTTCTGGTTTACTGATTTATTAAATATCAAATGATATAAATTATAGTTTACTCCATAACAGTTTAGTTAAGATAAATCATCATAATTGAATTTCAATCGTTGTCCCGCTTCCAACATGACTGTGAATCATGATTTCCCCTTCATGTGCTTTAATAATATCATGAGCTATCGCCATCCCTAGTCCAGAACCTTTATGGGCAGCTCCGGTGTTAGTTCCACGATAGTAGCGGTCAAAAATCCGTTCGATTTCTTCCTTTCTAATTCCCTTGCCATTATCCTTAATGACAATGCGCGTGTCTTCTTTTCTATCAATGCTGACGGTAATTTTTACATGGTCGTCATTATGAACAATTGCATTAATAATTAAATTATTTATGGCTCTACGAAACAGAATTTCATCTATTTCTAACACGATATTCTCCTCGCTTACTTGAAACTGGATATCACGGTCAGCATATTTCGGGTCATTCAATAGATCAATCACAATTTTGCGCAATAAAGCGACTATATTAACCGCATGTTTATTTAACGATAATTCTTTATTTTTTAATCTAGTTGTTAAATTTAAATCTTCCATTACCTCTTTGATATAGATAGACTTCGCCTCGATAATGGCTGCGTATTCTTTTATTTCATCCAAGGTAAAGTCATAATCTGGATCCTTTATCATTTCTGCATAACCCTGAATCGAGGATAGTGGGGTTTTAATATCGTGAGAAATGTTTGCAATCCATTCCTCCCTCATCATATCTAACTTTTCTCTTTCTCTTTCACTCATCTTTAATTGATCGGATAAATGATTTAAATTATAGAATACATTTTTATATAAACCTTTTGATTCGGTATGATGATTGAAATCACGATTAGCTAATCTTTTTATGCCATCAATTAGCGTTTGCAATGGCTGGGTGAGCCTTTTGCTAAAAAGGTAGCCAATCAATAAAGCGATTAAGATGTCTATTAAGAAAATAACCATTCCTATTTTGATGACATGAATAATATCGCGATCATCGTAGGAGATAAAGTATCGATTTAAATTACGATTCTCAATACCGATCAAATAGCTAAATTGACGACCATCCTTTTCTTTTTCCCCAACATATACAGTTGTATTTACATCTACCTCTTTATACTTATACATTTGAATAATATCTGATGGTGTGTATTTTTTCTTGATGGACGGCTTTACTCTGTAGCCATATATTTCTTTTCCATTTTCATCTAAAATTTGAATCCAAGCCTTTTTTTTCTCTAACTCCTTTTGTCCTTTTTCAGTAATAAATACGTCTTGATGATTTACGATAATTTCAGTTTCGAACTTTCTCGTAAATTGTTCCGGTGATGTATTCTCTTCCCGAAATATTGGGACGTCAAATGCTGCTTGTGCCACTAGCATAGCTATACCAAGAAAAATATTGATGAATATGACTAGGATAACAACTAATACAACTGATAATAAATATCTTCCCGTCAGTTTCCACTTCATACCTATTGGTCCTCTATAACTAGCCTATAGCCTAAACCTTTAACTGTCATTAAATATTGAGGCTTAGATGGCTGTTCTTCAATTTTTTCCCGAAGTCTTCGAATATGAACCATGACGGTATTATCCATCCCGAAAAATTCCTCACCCCAGACTGTATCGTAAAGCTGTTCCTTACTAATCACTTTATTTTTATTTTGAAGGAAAACCTTTATTAACCCTAGTTCTTTTGGCTTTAATTCAATTACCTGCCCGTTCTTTGTTAGTTGTGCCTTCTCTTCATTTAATTCAAAGGGACCAGCCTTTATTCTAGTCTCTTTCATAGGTTCAGTCTGCAGCATATAGTCTGCTCGGCGCAAATGAGCCTTCACTCGATATGCGACTTCTTTTGGACTAAATGGCTTAGTAATGTAATCATCTCCGCCTATTGCAAAACCTACTATCTTATCGCTTTCCTCGGTTTTCGCAGACAAAAATAAAATCGGTACCCTCGATATATCTCGTATTTGTTTACATACATCATAGCCTTCTCCATCTGGCAGCATAATATCTAACAGGACAAGATCCGGATGAGTGTTTTGAAACTGTGTAAACCCATCTTTAGCAGTAGACGCCGTGATAACCTGTTCAATTCCTTCCTTTATAAAAACGGTTTTGAGCAATCGTAAAATATCTTCTTCATCATCAATGATAAGAACCTTTTTATTAATAGACACGCTTACTACCTCCTTGTTTGCCTATATAATTATAGTAAAAAGGAATCCCTTTTCAAAAGGATTCCCACAATATTATTTTATTAACTTTTCCCTTACCTTTTTAGGAAGCTCATCCTTCTTCACTTCCTTATAGGATGTCACACCTTTTTTATCCTTTACAAATAAGGTTAGATAAGCATTTTCCCGAAGCTGCTTTTGTGCAGTAAACGTCAATGTCTTTTGATCGCCTTGCTTATCATAAGCAACAAGCTTGTATTCATAGTTTACATATTTTTCGCCGGTGGTGCTTTTTTCTTCAAGAACCTTTCCTTCTCCCTTAATCTGAGTATAATATTCATCGGTTCCTATCCTATTAAAGTTTACCTTTTGAAGAATGATTAGTCCCCCAGCAATTATGATAGCAATAGTTACGCATGTGATTAGTAGTTTTTTCATTGTTCTCCCCATTTCTATTTCATGACAATTTTATAGTAGTTTCTTACGGTTAAAAAATAATAGGCGATGTATATACAAGCATAAACAGCAATACAGATGAATACTGGAATGACCAAGTTTGTTTGCAATAATTTTGATAATGCGATTAATGCCACAATAGAGTGAGCAATACCAGCTAGCAATGGCATGGCAAAGATAAAGAAGATTTGCTTCGCAATGGATTTTTTTACTTCCTTTTTATTCACACCAATTTTGTGTAATATTTCATACCGCTCTCTGTCTACAGTGGCTTCTGTTAGCTGTTTAAAGTAAATAATACTTCCAGTTGCAGCAAGGAATACTAGCCCTAAAAAGCCACCCATAAAAATAAGTAAACCTGATGACTCCAATCCTTGCGCATAATCGGAATAAAAGCTTGAAAGTCTTGCTTCCTCCGGTAACATAGATTGAATTTCTTTCGATAACGTTTTTGCATCATCTTCATTCGTCAGTTCATATACTTCCATGTTTACAAGGTTTGTTTCACTTGCTAGGTTAGAAAAAACCTCATCACTCACCACAACGGTTATGCCCGCTGTTCCAAGATTGAGGACATTAAATTTCTTCATTTCCTTAAATGTAATATCCTTACTGCGGTCATTCACATTTAGAGAAATGGTTGATCCTACATACGTCGGTGATAACCCTTCGAAATAACTAGCATCTAATGCAACTGCCTCATTCCCTATTAATGACAGTGATTCATCTCGTTTTTGCCATTTTGCTAATTGGTTATATGTCTTATTGTCGATAATCGTATATTCCACTTCATCTGCAGAAATTTTACTTTGAAGGCTTGTTATATCGACATTTACAAGAAGCGCAGGAACGGTTTCATGATAGACTATCTCATGATCTTTATCCTTGGAAATACGCTCTTTTATTTGCACGGATGCGTTTTTTTCCTTCGCCATAAACATCATGCTATTAGGATTTGAAATTTCTGCATTCATTCTATTGTTATAATAAATGCTATAAGCTGTACCGACCGCTGTTAATGTTGTCGCGCTAAGAACAGCGATGATTGTTAACGTACGGGCATTTCCTTTGATTCGATAGAGAAGTTGAGATGTACTGACAATATTAATCCCGTTCCAAAAATGATGTTTATTTTTCCGTAACAGCTTTAATAAATAAACCGTTAATGTACTAAATAATAAATACGTACCAAGGATCACTGTGAATATGATAACAAGTGGAGTTACCATGCCCATTTTTCTCCATACTTCAGACTCCAATATATTTTGCAGGGCAAGCCAGTAACCAACGCCAACTAACAATACGGAAAGAATCGCAATGATGACGGATGTCTTTGGCTCTATTTCCCCTTCCTGCTCCGCTTTGAATAATTCAATTAATTTAAAGCGATAGATTAAGCGATATCCGTGTATCGAAGTAATCACCGTAATCACGGTAAATACAATAACGGTATTTACGATTGCTTGTGGTGAAATAACAAAGTTTCCAATCACATCATAGCCCATGACCTTCATCAAAATCGTTTCAAATACCTTTGACAAAATGGAACCAAGGATAATTCCAATCAATAGAGCAATAATCCCTATGATAAAGTTTTCGTAAAATAACATCCGGCCGATTTGTTTTTTGCGAACCCCTAATAAAGAATACAGTCCGACCTCTTTTTTACGTCTTCTAGTAAAAAACGAGTTGGAATACCAAATAAATACGGCTACAAATATCATTAGCACCACTGATGCTCCATTAAAGGCAGAGCTAATTTTTGTAGAAGAATCTGTGGTTTGTTGGATTGTTTGATCATATTTTAGAGAAACGAATGTAAAGTAAATAACAATACTGAATATCATTGAACCAATATACAAAAAGTAATTTGTTAAGTTTTTCCTAATATTTTTTCTGGCAATGCTAAATAGTGTCATTTATTGTCCCCTCCAAGTGAAGCAAGGACATCTAGTATTTTTTGAAAGAATTCTTGACGGGATTGCTGCAATTTATGAATTTCCGCGTAGATTCTGCCATCTTTAATAAATAAAATCCGTTTACAGAAGCTTGCTGCAAAGGCATCATGTGTGACCATCATAATCGTAGAGTGGTTCTGCTCATTAAGTGCTGTCAAGCTTTCTAGTAAATCAGTAGCAGACTTTGAGTCCAATGCTCCAGTTGGCTCGTCCGCCAAAATTAGGCTCGGATTTGTTACAATTGCGCGGGAAGCAGCTGTCCTTTGCTTTTGCCCTCCGGAAATATGGTAGGGATACTTATCAAGAATTTCCCGAATTCCAAACGTATCAGCAATTTTCTCGACACGATTTTGAATCTCTTTCGCTGGCACTTTTGATAATGCCAGTGGCAGCAATATGTTTTCCCTTACTGTTAACGTATCAAGCAGGTTATAATCTTGAAAAATAAAGCCGAGTTTGTTGCGTCGGAAGTCTGATAATTGTTCCTCCTTCATTGTGACAATATTTTGTTCAGCAATGGTTATTTCTCCTGAAGTTGGAGTATCTATGGTAGATAATATATTTAGTAAAGTAGATTTACCGGCACCTGAAGGCCCCATAATCCCGATAAATTCTCCCTCTTTTATTTCCAAATCAATATTTTCCAATGCTTTATATTGATTCCCTTTCGTACCATATATTTTATTAACATTTTTCGCATGTAAGATTGCTTTCATTGAAACGTCCTCCTTAAATGACTACAAAAAGGATTATACTAACTGAACCTTACATCGTTTTAATATAAACCTTAAATAAACCTTAAAAAAAAAGAAGCAAATCCTGTTTTAAGAATTTGCTTCTTTTTTCCTTGGGATAATATCTGCAACATGGTCAAAGTAGAAGGTGCGCTTCCCTTTCTTTAACATGACGAAAGCGGCATGAACACATAATGTCAACCACATAATGCTTACAAATGTGAGGATCGCCATCGTTACCCACACATGAGTGGCATAAAGATGTGATTCGATTGGTAGCTCTATATGTGAAAGAAGATTGATTAGCATGGATCCAAGCCATGGAATATATAAGGCAAAGGTTCTTTTGAACAAGGCTTGCCATGAAGGAGCATCACCCTCCAAATTTGAAAGTTTAAATCGCATTATACTTGTTCCGATTGTTTTTCCTCCACTTATAAGAGGTAAAACAAAGTACAATACAATAAAGCCCAATGTTTTATATATCATTTCGACGAAATCACTTGATGTTACCAGTCCGACTGTGAATGTAAACGACAATTTAATGAAAATATAATCGATAAGTACGGCAAGTAATTGCGACAGCGGTGATACTATATCGCTCTTCTGCATTTTTTCCGCTTTTGCCAATAGTTTTTCCCTAGATGGAAATAAAGCCAGTATGACTGGAGCGATGAGGAAACCAAAGAGCGCACCTGTACTATTTAACATTAAATCGTCAACATCAAATAAACGATAGGGACATTTATAAATTCCGTAAATTCCTGTCACCTGTGTTACTTCGTAAAAGAGTGACAGGGCAAATCCTAAAGCTAATGCCCTTTTCCAATATCGCTTTTCTTGGAAAAAGTATCTTAAATATATTCCAAAAGGAAGTAATAACAGGAAATTAAATGTCGCCTGCCAAAAGGCACTTTGGTTGAAAACTTGAATATACGATCTCGGTTGTGACCAAATAATTGAACTGCCCTTAAAAATATCTTGTATAAAGGTAAATGGCTTTAATGAATAATAAATGGTATTTGGCGATTGAAAAGCACAAGTATTCCTAGTTGTCGGAAGAGGCAGGAGAACTAAAAATAATGCTGACAACATATAGAAAATAAAGGAGTAAGCAACAATGGATGCCCAAAGACTAAAATATCCATACTTTCTATAGCTGTATACAAGCCATGGAATGACAAATAAAAAACCTAATAAACAAAATATCATAAAGGCGATCTTTATAGGTACGAAATATATAGACATACATACACCTCTTTTTTGCTCTTTTAAAGCAATTTAAAAAGCAGACGAAATGCGCTAATTTACGCATCTTGTCTGCCTTATTATTGTTTAATGATATACGATACATTCATAGCGTCATTACTTCCTAATGAATGGCTAAATCCTGTCATATGTCATAAATTTCTAAACTAAACTTGAACGATTTCAATCAACTTCAAGTGCGGATGTCGTACAGGTGAAATCTCCATAACTTTTGCACCTTGTTTTAATTCACGGAAAATTAATTTAACGACATTTTAAACTCTAAAAAGTATTCGTTATATGTCCCAAGAAGCTCAAGTCCTAGATTCTCATATACTTCTAAGTTTTTGCGACTTTCTTCACGTGGATAGAAACGTTCATCGTTTACCACTTCTTCATCTAATAGTTCCCATGCTGCTTTATTTGGAATCGCATATCCGACATAATCAGCATTTTGTGCAGCAACCTTTGCATCCAGCATAAAATTAATAAACTGATGCGCTCCATCCACATTTGATGAGGTTTTAGGAATAACCATGTTGTCGAACCATAGGTTTGAGCCTTCTGAAGGTACTGCGTAATTCAACTCTTCATTTTCAGACATCATGTCTGCTGCTTGGCCAGAAAATGTTACGGCTACTGTAGCTTCATTATTTATCATTAGAGGAGTAACTTCATCTCCAATAATCGCTTTGACATTGCCGTTTAGTGCTTTTAATTTTTCTAATGCTTCATCTAATTCGTTCTCGTCACGTGAATTTAACGAATAGCCTAAACTGTTTAATCCCATACCGATCACTTCACGTGCACCATCAACTAAAAATACCTTATTTTTTAATGCTGGATCCCATAAATCGTCCCAAGAATCAAACGTAATATGTTTTGGAATCTTATTCGGATTATAAACTACCCCAACCGTTCCCCAAAAGTACGGAACGGAATATTTGTTTTTCGGGTCGAATGGCAAATCTAAAAAGTAGGGATCGATATTTTTCAAGTTTGGAAGCTTTGAATGATCAATTTCAATTAATAAATCCTCTTTAATCATTGTTTCGATTGTATATTCTGATGGGACAACGACATCATAGGTTGAGCCACCTTGTCTAATTTTCGTTAGCATCGCTTCGTTTGAGTCATACGTTTCATAAATAACAGAAATGCCTGTTTCTTTTTCAAACTGCTCGATTAACGAAGGGTCAATGTATTCTCCCCAATTGTATACAACTAACGTGTCTTCTCCACCAGTTGATCCTGTTGCTTCAAGCTTTGAGGCAACAAACGAAAGTAGACCACAAGCAATAACGATTGCCAACATTATATGAATTAACGATTTCATTGAGTAGAGCCCTCCGTTTTTTTCGACCGCATCGTAATGAGATAATACATCACAACAATACCGACTGTCACAATAAACACTAGCCCTGAGATTGCATTAACGGTTAACGAAATACCTGCACGTGCCATCGAATAGATTTCAACAGACAATGTACTAAAACCGTTACCTGTAACAAAAAATGTGACTGCGAAGTCATCTAATGAATAAGTTATCGCCATAAAAAAACCAGCTAATATCCCTGGTTTAATATACGGAATGATAACACGTGTTAAAACATCGCGACGACTAGCTCCTAAATCAAGCGCTGCATCAATTAAGTTCGTATTCATCTCCAATATTTTCGGCAAAACCATAATGACAACGATCGGGATACTGAATGCAATATGTGAAATTAATACAGATGCAAAGCCAAGCTTAACACCAATCATTGTGAATAAAATTAAGAAGCTTGCCCCAATCACAACATCTGGGCTAACAATTAAAATATTATTTAATGATAAGATCGTGTTTCGCAATTTTTTATTTCTTAATGAAACAATACCAATAGCTCCAAGTGTTCCGATAATAGTAGCTATTAACGCAGATAATAAGGCAACGATCACGGTATTGATTAAAATAACGAGTAAACGATTATCACCAAATACGGCTTGGTAATGTTCAAGTGTAAAACCTTCAAATGAACTCATTGAACCGCCACTATTAAAGGAATAAAAAATCAAGTAGAAGATCGGTGCATATAAAATAACAAACACGATTGCTAAATATACTTTAGCTGACATCGTTAACCTTGATCGCATTTATGCTCGACCTCCTTTTTTCTTTTTGCGCGTAAACACCATAATGACAAACATGATTAAAATGAGGAACACAGCAATTGTTGAACCCATTCCCCAATTTTGCGCAACTAAAAATTGCTGCTCTATCGCTGTACCAAGCGTAATTACCTTGTTCCCAGCAATTAAGCGCGTAATCATAAAGAGTGAAAGAGCAGGGATGAACGTTACCTGAATCCCTGATTTAACCCCTTCAATCGTTAAAGGAAAAATAACGCGTCTGAACGTCGTAAGCGGTGAAGCTCCTAAGTCACGTGATGCATAAATCAAGGACGGATTCATTTTGTCTAACGCATTGAAAATTGGAATAATCATAAACGGGATAAAAATATACACCGCAACGAACACGAAGCTAAAGTCAGTAAATAATATTTGCGTCGGGTCAAAGCCCAATATTTCCATTACTGCATTGATTGGTCCGTATAAACCGAAAATCCCAATAAATGCATACGTCTTTAATAATAAATTGATCCATGACGGAATAATAATGAGCATGAGCCATAAATGCTTATGCTTTGTTTTTGTTAAAAGATACGCAGTTGGATAAGAGATAAGTAACGTGAAAAACGTAATAATTAAAGCATACCAAAAGCTCGTTAACGTCATCGTTAAGTATGCTGATGTAAAGAAATTTTTATAGTTAACTAGCGTAAATTCTCCGTTTAAATCGAGCATGGAATAATACAATATGAGTCCAATCGGTGCAATTACGAAGAGTGCAATCCATAGTAAATATGGAATGAACGCTGATTTTGACTTAAGCTTCATTCGTATATGCCTCTATACGTGCGTCAAATTCTTCCTCTGTTTCATTTAGACGCATAATATGAATCGCCTCTGGATCGAAATCAAGACCTACTTGTGCACCTACTTCAGCCTTTTTCAGCGAGTGAACAAGCCACTCATTTCCATCTTTATCATATGTCGATAACTCGTAATGTACACCGCGGAATAACTGCGTATCGACGCGAACAACAATTTTCCCTTCTTCTGGCGATGTAATGTGTAAATCTTCTGGACGAATAACCACATCGATTTTTTCGTTAGGCTTCATACCCCCATCGACACAGCCAAATACTTTTCCAGCAAATTCAACTTTATAATCTTCAAGCATAATGCCGTCAACGATGTTTGACTCCCCAATGAAGTCCGCAACGAAACGGTTAATTGGTTCATCATATATATCAACTGGCGTCCCAGATTGCTGAATAATCCCTCCATTTAAAACGAAAATTTCATCACTCATCGCTAAAGCTTCCTCTTGGTCATGTGTAACGAAAATAAATGTTTTACCAAGTCGTTGCTGGAGCTCGCGTAGCTCATATTGCATTTCAGTGCGCAGCTTTAAATCAAGTGCTGATAATGGTTCATCAAGTAAAATCACTTCTGGGTCATTAACGATAGCACGTGCGATCGCAACCCGTTGCCGCTGACCACCTGACATTTCAGTAATTTCCCGGTTTTCGTAACCCGCTAAGTTTACGAAATTTAACGCTTCAGCTACGCGTTCTTTAATTTCAGGTTCTTTTACTTTTTTAATGCGTAAACCGAATGCTATATTTTCAAATACATTTAAGTGTGGGAAAAGGGCATAGTCTTGGAATACCGTGTTTACTTGACGTTCATTTGCTGGTACGTCGTTTACACACTTGCCATTAATGAATACATCCCCTGTCGTTGGTTTTTCAAAGCCTGCAATGATACGTAAGATCGTCGTTTTTCCACAGCCTGAAGGACCAAGCAATGTATAAAACTTTCCACGTTCAAGCTCAAAGCTTACGTCTTTTAATACTCTCATGTGACTGTTGTAGGATTTTGTTACATTTTCAAAACGGATAATAATATCGTTTGCCATGGAAGCCTCCTATGAATAAGAATAATTAGCTCTACTAAACTTTATTTAATAGCAGTGATATACAAAGTCGCTTTATCGCTACATTTTTTATTGAAAAAATGAAAGACTAATTATGCACTATAAAAACGGCTAAATGTCTCACTTAAAGAGTGTTTAACATATTAATATTTGGCAAATAGCTTTAATGGAAATAGGAATAGTAGGAGCGAAAAATGTAGAATATTAGTGAAAGCTATCGAATTGAGTTTAAACTTAGAAAGGCTAAAAAATCAACTATTTTTTCTTGTTTGCAGTAATTCGCGGTCTTTCTATTAATGTATGTCTTTTATTTACTTTTTTGATTGCTCACATCAATCACTCCTAAGTTTAAATGATAGTAATGTGATTGTTTCTTTTAGTATTTACATTACAAGAAACAGAAAAGGCAACTCCCAAACAGGGTAGTTGCCTTTCGTTTCGAGTTACATTCCACGTGGATCGCGGGTATCATTGATGTAGTGGTTGTTTACCCTAATACAAATATTTTTTTGGTGAGAGAGTCTCGAGTAGATCTCGCTCCTTTATTTCAAGTCTTCAACCGAATCAATATCGACATACTCTGGCACAACCAACCCATTCTTCGTCCCATGAAGATTTCGTCCAAGGTCAACAATATCGTTCTTATAGGTATTATAATATTCAGCATGTGTTGTTGGGAGCCACGCACCAACCATAGCATCTGCACTCCCATTGGCTACACCAGCAAACATTGGCCCAACTTCAACTTGGCTCAATGTCACTTTATAGCCATTTTGTTCAAGAACCTTACCAATAACATTTGTGCTGGCTATTTCTGTGTCCCAAGCAACATAAACAAGTTTAATCCGTTCACCATTCCCCGATTGGGCACCCTTTGTCCATTCAGAAACTTTGTCGGGATTGGCATTGATCCATTTTTCCGCAGCTTCAGAAGGATCCATTCCATCTGTGATATCAACCATCACTACCTCCATATCACTTGGTTCCCATGAAAATTGATCAAGAATCCTATAAGCACCAGGTGCATCCTGTTCGAGTCCTTTTCTTACGACTGTATGGATATCTTCAGCACCTCCGAATGATCCTTTCGGGTCATCGAGGTATTTCAAATCGAATGAGGAGAACATCCAATGTGGTGACCATCCAGTAATAATAATTGGTTCTTGATTCGTTATTGCTTTCTGCAATTGTGCAACCATTGCTGCAGAAGAGCCTTCAAGTAACGTCCAATCATCTAACTCGTAATCCTTTAATGCTGTATTGGTCAACTCCATCAATCCTGCTCCAGGTTCAATCCCAACGATTTCATAGTCTACTTGGGCACCAATACCATTCGCATCCCCATTCACTGCACCCTTGCCTTCAAAAATTGTTACAACAATTGCCGTAACAACGATAAGTAACGCTAAAATTGAAAAGGCGATTTTAGGCTTAACAGCATGCCTATAAGCCGGGTTACGTAAGTTTTGCGTAATACGATCAAGAACGATTGCAATAAAGACGATCGATAATCCAGCTTCAAAGCCTTGTCCAACGTCAATTTGACTTACCGCTCGGTAAACATCTGCTCCAAGTCCAGGTGCCCCAACTAATGAAGCCGTAACAACCATTGATAGAGCAAGCATAATACTTTGGTTAATTCCTGCCATAATCGTTGGAGTAGCTAAAGGTAATTGTACTTTGAACAGCCTTTGACTTGTACTTGAACCAAAAGCATTTGCAGCTTCAATTAAATCATTCGGCACTTTTTGAATACCAAGATTCGTCATACGAATGGTTGGTGCAATAGCGAAAATAAATGACGCAATAATTCCTGGTACGACACCAATCCCAAAAAATAAAATGGAAGGAATTAAATAAACAAATGCTGGCATTGTCTGCATAAAGTCTAATATCGGCGTAACGATGCTTTGCACGGTTTTTCTTTGGGAACACCATATGCCTAAAGGGACGCCAATGACGATTGTAAGTAATCCTGATAATAATACAATCGCAAGTGTTTGAATACTTGAATCCCAATAACCAAGATTATCAATCAATAGTAAACTAATGAGCGTAAATACTCCTAATGGCCATCTGCTTGTATATGTAACCAAAAGAGTCAGGATAAGAATTAAGACAACCGGAGGACCTACACTTAATACATTCACGATAATATCCAATAGACCATCGATTACATTGGTTATAAAGGTAAAAAGTCCACCCAATGCTATCGTTAACCATGCGACAAAGGAATCTACCCATTCTCCTAGAGGAATTTTGGGAATATTCATTGGTTTAATCACTCTCCAATTCGTTCAAAGAATCTTTATTTCCACTTAATGCACCAATGACAGCTCCTCGGATCACAATCCCTTTTAATCGGTTTTCTTCATCTATAACAGATATCGGGAAGCTGGATGTGGCGATGACATCCATCAAATCTGTCAGTAATGTATCTTCTGAAACGGTTGGGATATCAGTTGTCATGACGTCGACAATGGATTGATTTTGCTGAATAGCTTGACGTGCTTGCTCAGCAGTAATCGCACCCAACAACTTCCTTTTACGGTCTACGACAAATATGCTGGAATATCCTTGATTTCGCATAATCTCCAATGCAACCCTCGGACCACGGTCAACACTGATTCTTTCTCCTCGCTTCATCACATGTGAGGCTGTTAGGACTTTGGATAAATCAACATCCTCAACAAACTTCTCGACAAATTCATTTGCCGGCTTAATCATAATTTCTTCTGGTGTCCCTAATTGAATAACACTGCCATCTTTCATCAAGGCAATCCGATCCCCAATTCGCAGTGCTTCATCTAAATCATGGGTGATAAATATAATCGTTTTCTTATATTGTTCTTGAATGTCTATCAATTCATCCTGCATATCTTTTCGAATTAACGGGTCAAGAGCACTAAAGGCTTCGTCCATCAGGATAATGTCTGTATCACTAGCAAGAGCTCTAGCAAGACCAACCCTTTGTTGCATTCCACCACTCAATTGTGATGGGTATTGATGTTCATAGCCTTTTAAACCGACAGCTTCTAAAGCCTGCATCGCTTTTTCCTTACGTTCATCAGGAGCAACTTTCTTGATTTCAAGACCAAATTCAGTATTTTCTAAAACCGTTCTATGTGGAAAAAGAGCAAAGTTTTGAAAGACCATACTTATTCTTTTTTGCCTGGTTTCCCGTAATCTTGCGGCATTCATCTTGACGATATCTTCGTTTTTTATTAGGATTTCTCCAATTGTAGGATCGATCAACCTGTTAAACATGCGGATTAAGGTTGACTTTCCACTACCAGATAAACCCATGATGACAAAAATTTCACCGGGATAAATTTTAAAATTAACATTATTAACACCAACCGTTTGCCCTGTTGCTTTTAAAATCTCTTTTTTTGATTTGCCCTGCTTCAACAATTCAATCGCAACTTTAGGAGATTTACCAAATATCTTCGAGACGTTCCTTACCTCCACGTACGGCTCCACTATATCATCACCTCATTTTATTGATTTACCTATACCATTTTGAGTTTTCCCTATTCTGCATCCAGATATGAAGATTTCCCATGAAGAAGAGAACATAGGACGAGATCCAAATTCTTTTTCCAAACAAAAAAAGGATATGAAATCTTCCCTTTGAAAGAAAAGTTTTATATCCTTTTACATTTAACGATATTTTTTTGTATTACACTTTCAACTCTAACTTCGAAAAAATGCTTCTACATGGCTTGAGGTTATGTGGTAACACGTAAGGTGCTGATTAATTTATTAGACCCTATATAAACTTCTAAACATACAAAAAATTTATGAATTAAAATTCTCATATTAAACCGTCATTTTCCAATTTGATAAAGCTAGCCAGTTTTCTTTTTCCTTATAGTCAGGCATGATTTTTCCGACAAGGCGCCAGAAGGATCGGTCGTGATTTAGATGAACCATATGACACATTTCGTGAACAACGACATAGTCAATTACCTCACGAGGCGCCATTGCCAGCCTCCAATTAAATGTTAATTGCAGTTTTGAATCACAGGTTCCCCATGTACGTTTACTATCCTTAATACGAATAGAGCGTGGTTTTGTTTTAAAGTTCCTTTGATAGGTGCGGATACTCTTCTCCACTAATGTCTTAGTTTGCTGATAATAAAATCGTTTTAACGCCTGTTTTATTTTGTCATCATCGAGCTCCTTGACGTATACATGCAGCCTATCTCCTTCAAACACAACATGCTCCTGTTTGATATTTATATTTTGGATAATCTTTATCGGATAAGTGTCACCTAAATAAAGAAAGGTCTCCTCATTCTCATATAGCTTTTCCTGTGGCCCATTCATCCGATCCTTTATTTCGTTTAATTTTTGCTGAATGAGCTCCCAATTTTCCTCTAATGCTAGAAGGACTCTTTCATCAGGTGTCCTTTTCGGAGCCTGTACTTCAACTGTCCCATAGCTATCAATCAAAATTCTTATAGAGGCTCGATTTTTGTATTTTATCTGAAATTGTATTGTCTTCCCTGAGTATGAATGTATCATTTCTTCACCTATAGATTCCTTTAACGGCATTATCCTCTATATTTAACAGCTAGCCCTTTTAAGAAGTTTCTAGCGAAATTATCGCCACATTCTTTATAATTTTTATGCCCTTCTTTCCGTAATAAAGCCCCAAGTTCTCCTTTTGATACCCGTAATCCTACATGGTCAAAAACATCGAGCATATCCTCAGTCGTTAAAGCTAGTGCAATTTTAACCTTCTTTAAAAGGAGATTATTCACGTTTCCGTTCGTCTTCAGAGAAGGTTCCTGTGGATTAGGCTGTCCTGGTTTCGGCTCTTGTTTCCCTCTTTTGTAAATAATAAGGCCATTTAAAAATGAGTCTAACATACTGTGAGTACATTTTATTTGATCTTCATTTTCATATTCCTCATCATCGTATGTCTTTGTGAGTATCTTGACTACCTCTGGTACTGATACTTCCATACCGCCAAGTTTAAATATTTCTGCCATTTCTTTATTTTTTATTTCTAATGCATATCTTAAGCGTATTAAAATATCGTTATTATCCATTATTTGATCTCCTGTTTTTAAAAAATTAGTACCTGTTACTTACTGTAACAGGTAAGCACCCTTTAGTAGAACAAAGTGACAATAAACTCATTGAAATGTACCCTTTGTTTAATTCAATCTATAAATTAATTGAACAACGCCAGAAGAAAACTTTTTGGTTTCAACTATTTGTAGATTTATTCT
>NZ_CADEPK010000074.1 GCF_902829255.1 Metabacillus niabensis
ATTGTAGTATTTGCAGCAGTTGGCATTGCCGATAAAACAATCATAATTTGCTTCGAAATTTTCCGTTTACAGGAGATATTATCTTTGTTCGGATTTTTAGAGGGAAGGATTCGATTGTTCCTCATGGGGATACGGATTTAAAGCTCGGAGATCGGTTAATTGTGACAGGATCACGAGAATATGTGAACGAGTTAAAACGTGAACTTGAGCTATGGTGATGATTTTTTTCTTGAAAGATATTCAACAAATGGTATGATAGAAATAAGCAAATGTTCAAACAATTTCTATCATTATAAATTGAATAGTTATGATACCGCTAGGGGTGCCCTAATGAAAGGGCTGAGATTAAAGTGTTTCTTTAAGACTCTTATAACCTGATCTGGTTTGTACCAGCGTAGGGAAGTGGACTTACGTATCGAGATCAAATATAGTATGTAAACCACTTTCCTACCTGGAAAGTGGTTTTTTGTATTTAGGAGATAGAAAACTAATACAACTATTACATTAAAGTAAGGTGAAGCAATTGGAGATCCATGTCATTACAGATGGCGTCCAAACAGTGAAGGAAATTATAAAAAAAATACTCATGATTCATGAGGAGGTTGACTTTTTACATATTCGTGAAAAAAAGAAGTCGGCTTCTGAAGTGATGGAAATCGTTTCAGCACTGTTAGAAAACGGTGTAAGTAGGGATAAAATTATCATTAATGACCGCCTTGATGTTGTTCAATTACAGCAGCTATCGAATATTCATTTGCCAGGAAATAGCTTTTCGATTCAAACAGTAAAGGAGTTTATGCCTTCATTAAAAATTGGGCGTTCCGTCCATACATTAGAGGAAGCGATAGCTAGCGAAAAGGCCGGTGCGGATTATCTTATGTTCGGTCACCTGTTTGCAACTAAATCAAAAGCGAAGCTCCCTCCAAGAGGAGTAGAACTATTAGAAGATATCTGTAGGTCAGTTTCTATTCCTGTTATTGCGATCGGAGGTATTGTTCCTGAAACAGTTTCTAAATTATCAAATATTAAGCTAGGCGGAATGGCGATCATGTCATATGTTATGGCAAGTGACAATCCGAGTTTCGCTTTACAGCAAATAAAAGAGAGTTTACTAGAGGTGGAAAAGAATGAACAAACACTTTGATGTAGGAATTATTGGGGGAGGGGTCATCGGTCAATCTATTGCTTATCAACTGGCAAAGGAAGGTGTGTCTGTCGTTGTATTAGAAAGTCAAAAGATAGGAAGTGGAGCTACAAATGCAGCAGCAGGAATGCTTGGGGCGAACTCCGAACTAGAAGCAAACGATGCCTTTTTTCAGTTTGCTAAGGAAAGTCAACGCCTCTATCATACACTTAGCAATGAGCTTTTCGAATATTCGCAGATTAATATTCAATTAGTAGATAACGGTATGTATAAGCTTGCGATAAAGGATGATGAAGTTGAAGCGTTGCAACAGCTTGTTAAGCATCATTCTTCACTACAATGGCATTCAAGGGAAGTTGTATTAGAAAACGAACCAACCTTATCAATGGGAATTAAAGGGGCACTCTATATTCCAGAGGATGGTCATGTTTCACCAACACATGTTTGTGCAGCCTTTTCAAAGTCTGCTAATTATTTTGGGGCAAGCATTTTTGAAAACACACCAGTACATACAATTGAGAAAACAGCAGCTAATGAATATACATTATCTACCCCGCATACAGAATTCACATGTAAGCATGTTGTAATTGCGAACGGGGTTTGGAGTGGCTACTTTTTTAAGCAGCTTGGAATAAATGGAAGCTTAAAACCAGTTAAAGGAGAATGCCTTGCCTTTCAAAGCAGTGATATTCATTTAGAAAAAACGATTTTTTACGATCATTGCTACATCGTTCCAAAAGGTGATGGACGATTTGTTGTTGGTGCATCAATGGTGGAGAATGATTGGAACACACTTCCGACAATTGGTGGCATCCACTCATTGCTAGAGAAAGTTACACCTATTCTAGCAAACATGGAGTCTGCAACATTACTACATACATGGGCTGGATTAAGACCACAAACAGACGATGGAAAACCATATATAGGTCAGCATCCTGATGGAGAATCGATTTATTTTGCAACTGGACATTATCGAAATGGAATTTTGCTAGCTCCACAAACAGGCATCATGATTCGCGATCTCATTTTAGGAAGAGAGCAAAATGAAGAGTATGTAGAGGCATTTTCATTAAAACGAAAATTAGCTCAGAAAGTGAGGGGATAAAGTGGAAATAAAACTAAATGGTGAAATGGTTGCGCTGCAGGATGAAGTAAAGACTATCCAAGGCTTACTAGCATTTTATAAGCTTGAGGACAGACTTGTCATTGTTGAGCATAATCGGGAAATTATCTTAAAGGAGCAATATGAATCAACCTTCATTAAAAATGGTGATGAGGTTGAGCTTGTTCATTTCGTAGGAGGAGGATGAAATTATGTTAAAAATAGCAAATAAAACATTTCAATCAAGATTATTATTAGGTACTGGAAAATATCCATCATTTGAGATTCAAAAGGAAGCAGTAGCTCAATCTGAAGCAGAGATTTTAACGTTTGCTGTAAGAAGAATGAACATTTTCGAAGCATCACAACCAAACTTCTTAGAACAGCTTGATGTATCAAAATACACTTTATTACCGAACACTGCAGGGGCAAAAACGGCTGAGGAAGCTGTGCGAATTGCAAAGCTTGCAAAAGCATCTGGTTTATGCGATATGATTAAAGTTGAAGTAATTGGCTGTGACAGGTCATTGCTGCCTGATCCAGTCGAAACGTTAAAGGCAAGTGAAATGCTTTTAGAGGAAGGATTTATCGTTTTACCATATACTTCAGATGATGTAGTATTAGCTAGAAGGCTTGAAGAACTAGGTGTTCATGCAATTATGCCTGGTGCTTCACCTATTGGTTCTGGCCAAGGGATTCTTAATCCATTAAATTTAAAGTTTATAATTGAACAATCTAAGGTGCCGGTTATTGTTGACGCTGGAATCGGTTCACCTGCTGATGCAGCGTTAGCGATGGAGCTAGGTGCTGATGGAGTATTATTAAATACAGCTGTTTCTGCCGCTAAAGATCCTGTAAAAATGGCCGTTGCGATGAAGCTTGCGATTGAAGCTGGTAGATTAGGCTATGAAGCAGGAAGAATTCCTAAAAAGGAATATGCGACAGCTAGCAGTCCTACAGAAGGAATGATGACTACTTAATGGAACGTTATTCTAGACAAATATTATTTGCGCCGATTGGAGAAGAAGGGCAAAAAGCATTAATGGAAAAGCATGTGCTCATTATCGGTGCAGGCGCACTAGGGACAGCTAATGCTGAAATGTTAGCAAGAGCTGGTGTCGGAAAATTAACAATTATTGATCGAGATTATGTGGAATGGAGCAATCTGCAAAGACAGCAATTATATGTCGAGGACGATGCGGAAAATCGTCTTCCGAAAGCAATTGCCATTAAGAACCATTTAGCACAAATCAATTCAGAGGTAATTGTTCAAGCATATGTCGACGATGTTACATCAAGTAATATCGAGAATTGGATTACTGGGGTTGATGTCATTGTTGATTCAACTGATAATTTTGAAACAAGACTTCTAATCAATGATGTCTCATTAAAGCATTCTATTCCATGGATTTATGGTGGCTGTGTTGGCAGTTACGGTTTATCGTTTACTGTCATCCCAAATCAAACACCTTGTCTACATTGCTTACTAAAGCATATTCCGTTTGACGGATTAACATGTGATACTGTTGGTGTTATATCACCAATTGTCTCAATGGTTACCTCACATCAAACAACAGAGGTATTGAAGCTGTTAGTCGGTGATACCGAGAATTTACGAAGCAAGCTAGTTTCTTTTGATTTATGGAAAAACCAATATTCCGCAATTAATATGGAACGATTAAAAAACGATGCATGCCCAACATGTGGAAAAGATCCTGTCTATCCATATTTAACTGCTGAAAAGGAAACAAAAGCTGCGGTTCTTTGTGGGCGAGATACTGTCCAAATTAGACCGACAAATGGAAATGAGCTATCATTTGCAAAAATAGCTGAACGTGTTAAACCAATTGCTGATGCATTTTTAGAAAACCCATTTTTAATGTCGTTCACTTTTGGGGAACATCGGATCGTTCTATTTAAGGATGGTCGCGCACTTGTCCATGGGACAAAGGAGATTGCGGAGGCTAAAAAGCTTTATCACCGCTATGTCGGATAAGTGGAATACTCTCTTAACAAATCAAAGGGTCAGTCCCCAAAATGAATAAATTGGGGACTGACCCTTTTAGATCATCTAGCACTTCAGCAAAATTAATGATATAATTATAACCAGGTACTAATAACATGTATTAAAACTGAGGAGGATATAGATGAACTTATCACTTAATGGACGTAATATTGTCGTTATGGGAGTTGCAAATAAACGAAGCATTGCTTGGGGAATTGCACGTTCTTTACATAATGCTGGTGCAAGATTAATTTTCACATATGCAGGGGAAAGATTAGAAAAATCAGTTAGAGAACTAGTTGAATCATTAGAAAGAAATGATTCAATCGTTTTACCATGTGATGTGACAAATGATGAAGAAGTAAAAACATGCTTTAACACAATCAAAGAACAAGTCGGTGTTGTTCATGGGGTTGCGCATTGTATTGCATTTGCTCATAAAGAAGAGCTTCAAGGTGAATATTTAAATACAACTCGTGATGGCTTCTTATTAGCGCATAATATTAGCTCATATTCTTTAACAGCTGTTGCGAAGGAAGTGCGTCCATTGATGACTGAGGGTGGAAGCATTGTTACGCTTACTTACCTTGGTGGAGAACGCGTACTTCCTAACTATAATGTTATGGGTGTTGCAAAGGCTTCATTAGATGCAAGTGTTAGATATTTAGCAAGTGACCTTGGGAAAGATGGAATTCGCGTAAACTCTATCTCAGCAGGTCCAATCCGTACACTTTCTGCAAAAGGAATTAGTGACTTTAATAGCATCCTTAAAGATATTGAAGAACGTTCACCATTACGCAGAACAACAACTCCAGAAGAGGTTGGCGATACTGCTTTATTCTTATTCAGTGACCTTTCTAGAGGAATGACTGGTGAAAACCTGCATGTTGATTCAGGCTATCACATTTTAGCATAATGATAAAAAACCGCTGTCTCTATTTAAAAGGAGATAGCGGTTTTTTTACTTTAATAATTCAAATGGTGAAATAGGCACAATCCTAAATTCGCTCGCATAACATGTTCAGTGTGTACATTCTTAAGTATTGGAGGTAACATCATGAGCAGCAAACAAAAGGGAAATTATCAAATGAAGCCTCTCATGTATATTGTTCAGCCTGAAAGCGACGAAATTAAGGTGAAAATGCAATCATTTGTAGTCCGAAAAGCTAAGAAGCAACAAGCACCTGAAACTGCAACAAATGAAATTGAAATGAAGGATGAAATAGAAGAGGCTCCAGCAAATGTTCAGGAAGCTATTCAGGAGGAAGAAAAGGAAGAACCGATCGAAGAGCAAACAGCGAAGCAATACCGGAAACAAAGAAAGCCAATTATGCAAATGAGCATTGAAGAAAAGGTTGAGTTTTTTAAAAACTTACCTAAAAATATGCCGCGTACTCTATGCTTAATTGAAACAAAGGATGAAAAATACCGTGGAGTTATTATGACAGAGGAAAATAACATTGTAACAATTCGCTCTTTAACACATGCAAAACCAATTGAGATACCATTAGAAAACATTCAAGTAATCAATTTATTAGGTTTTTAATTTAACTGAAAAGGAAAAGAGATAAGGCTAACAAATTTGTTGGCCTTTTTCGGTTGTGAAGAAATTTGTCAAATGACAGATTTGCTGTAAAGGTTGACAAATTTGTCTTTGAAGTTGACAGATATTCTTAAAAAGTTGAGAGATATCTCAGATAGTATAAGAAAGCAGATGTAAATTTAATTTGAGTTCCTTAAATTAATTAACTAACTTAGGAGATAGACACTGGATAGCGCAAAAGCATGTTAAATCTACATTAATACAGATTCTTGTCTTTACTAATTCATGGACATCACATACATCCTCTGCAAGGTGGCCGTCGTGCTGTAAAGGCAGTAATAGTCTCAATGTTGCACAGCATTCATCGAAATTTTCAATTCTAAAAAATGGAGTACTGAAGCAATCCTTTCCTACATAGCCAGATGCTTTGAATAACTCTCCTTTTTCTGTATATAAAAGAAAAGGGATGGTATCGCCTAGGTAAACGGTCGGCAGAAGGAGGTTACGATAGCAGCTTGTCAGACATTTTTTACAGACAGCTTGTTGTTGTTCAAAAATATTTTCAATAACAGAACAAACACAATGTACCGCATTATTACTAGTCATGGCTTTTCCTCCTGTTTCCATTCTTACAATTAGTATAAGGAAACAGTGAACAAATGGTGTTAGGATAACTGCCTAGTTTTAAGTATCTCCTACAAAAATGTACAATCAATAAAGTTTTAGCTGTAGACATCTTTGTCACGTTGACGCCATAAATTTCAAGAGTTTAATCTTAATAACTAGCTTAACTAAGATAGAACAAGAAAAAGACTGCTGATTGTCAGCAGTCTATTCTTTCATCATTATTTGTGGTGATGTTTGTCAGCTACACGGTCAACTAGCTCTGGTGATAAGCATTGAATTGCACAGAAGCAGCTAAGGTCGACTTCGATGCAGAAGTCTGTTTTTTCTAAACCGAAGAAGCATTCGTCACATGGATCGTGCACGCTTTCTGTGTGTCCGTCTACATCTACTGGACGAAGTAATGATAATGTTGCACAGCAATCTTCCACAGCCTCTACACGGAAGAAAATTGTTTTGAAGCAAGTCATGTCACCCATGAAGCCACCAACATTACCGAATGCTTTGAATAGTTCACCCTTCTTGTTTGTTAACATGAAAGGAATTGTATCTCTTTGAGGTCCAGCAGCAGGACTTAATAAATTGCTGTAGCAGCTAGTCGGACAACTAATTTCTTCAACAGCTTCTTGTTCTGCTAAAATTTGCTCAACAGCATCACATACGCAATTGTTGCCATCTTTTCTATCTTTGCAACCCATTGATAAGTCATCTCCTTAAATAGTTATTTGACTTTAGTCCTTAACAGACTATGTGTTTAATGACTAGTTGGTGTGGGTAAACGTCTAATGTTGGGAAATCAATATAAAAAAGAATTTAGGTATTTAATATAAAAATGGGAAATGGGGATAACTTTTGAGCAGGAGAGACTATGTAAGAAATATACATTGTAAAAAAGCAGGAGTTTTCCCCCTGCTTTTTTTATTCATTAGAAAATGTCGATGTTTACTACTAATGCAATTAAGATTTGTAATAAAACTTGAAGTGAGATAGCAACATCTGTATCAGTAGTTTTAACATTTACTTGACGAGAGTTTTCGATGACAAGTTTTTGCTTGTTTAGTTGTTTAATATCTGCTTGTTGTAATAATTGTTGAGTTACTTGCTCAGCTCGAGCGCTATCAGCAATTGTGATATTTATTACTAATGCAATTGCGACTTGAAGTGCAACTTGAAGTGAAACGGCAACTTGAGTATCTGTGCTAGTTACATCAACATCACATGAATCCTTAATGATAATTGTTTCAGAAGAAATTTGTTCAGTTTCACTTACTTGGTCTGCTGCCTGTGCTACAGTTGCATCTGGATCGAAGAAGCGGCCGTGATGTCCACCTACTCCACCAACATCCTCTGTTGGATGACATGATTGTTCATCTAATGCTACCCATTTATATGGTCTTGCTTCCATTTGCTGATTCCTCCTTTCAATGTACTATTATTAAATGATGAAAATCTAGTTTTGTATAAGACAAACATCTTGGGTTAAATCCCCATTTTTAGTTTAATTGTCATTTTTTCTTTTTTTCAGCATGTCACGTAACGTCGTATTTTTTGTAGTTTCTTCTGCTTTCGGTACGTCTTCTTCCGTTTTCTTCGTTCCTTTTACATACTCTTCAACCTGTGCTTGTAAATCAGCAACGACCTTTTTAATTTGCTCTTTTTGTTCATCAGATAATGGTTTGCGAGTTTCTTTTGTAATGTTGTTTCTGTTTAGCACATCTTGGACAAATAATTGCATCATTGTTGAGGAAATTTCCTGGAGGTTTAATTTTTTATCGTCCATTCTTGTCACCTCACCTTCTCTAAATAGTAAAGGGGGGTGCCTAAATGTAAGAACACAAGTACCCCTTTTATACACAATATTGATTTATATAGTGCTTTGCTCCTTCTTTTTATTGGAGGGATTAGAAAATATCGATTGAGACAATTAGTGCAAGAAGGATTTGAATTAGAACTTGAAGAGATACAGCTACATCAGTATCAGTTGTTTTAACTGTGACGTCGCGAGAGTTTTCGATAATCAATTTTTGTTTATTTGCCTGTTTGATAACTGAGTTTTGTAATAGCTGCTGTGTTACTTGCTCTGCACGTTCGCTATCAGCAATTGTTAAGTTAATGACTAATGCAATGGCAACTTGAATTGCTACTTGCAGTGATACAGCTACTTGAGTATCTGTTGAAGTTACTTCAATATTGCAAGAGTCCTTAATGTGAATAAATTCCTCAGAAGCTTGAACCATATCATTAACTTGAGTGCCTTCCTGCATTACATTGCTATCTTCTTTACAGTCATCTAAAGCTGACCATCTAGTTGTAGACAAAAAACTCACTCCTTTCGAGATTTAAAAAGGAGGCAGACTTTTTATGAATAATTTTATTGGAGGCTATTGGCTAGCATATTTTGAATAAAGTCGTGTCTCCTTTACTTGTATATAATGCAGATTCACTACTTTTTGTATGGGTAAAACATACAAACGCACACCCATTTTTCAGCAAATTCTCTAGATTTAAGCGTGAGATGGCAAGTTGACGTAAAAAAAAACAAATATTTTTTGTAATAAAAACTTTTCATATTAGCCTTGTACGTAAACATAAAATCCAATTTTATTCATAATTTTATAAAGGATATAGAAAATAGGAGGTGGGGAAATGACTTGGTTACACCTCATATTATTTGCCTTTGCTTCATTCCGGTTAACGAGATTGATTGTCTTTGATAAAATAACAGGATTTATCCGATACCCATTCCATAAAGAAGTTGAAGAAGTAGATGACGCTGGCAATGTAGAAGTTTATATAGAAATGAAGGGAACTGGCCTTCGAGCATGGATAGGTGAATTGCTTAGCTGTTATTGGTGCACAGGTGTATGGTGTACAGCTTTTTTATACGGTGCTTGGCTAATTTGGCCAACAGGAGTAGAGCCGCTTATTGTGATTTTAGCAATTGCAGGAATGGCCGGAATAATAGAAGTGTTTGTATCAAGATTTATAGAATAGGCCGATCACTTAGAAACATATTAGAAATAACACATAAAATGAGATAAAGCTGGATATTTTGCAAGCCAATTTTATATGTAAGGAAGTAGGATTGAACCGAAAAATATAGGAAGGTGGGATATCAATTGAAAAATGTCAGACTGCATCCTTCCCTAGGGCAAAGCAATAATACTAACCAATCAGTCTATAGCTCTACAAAGCGAAAAAGAGTCAAAAAAAGTGGCTGTGGTTGTGGAAAGAAGAAAAAGCAAGTAGATGAATGAAGAATTCGGTTTTTACATGAAACTTTTGTAGAAAAACTGAAAAAGCGAGGAGGCTGTTTCATGCAGTCTCCTTTTGCTTTTTAATTAAGTAATAAGCTTTGAATCTTTTGTTGCGTTCAGGACGCTGACAAGATTCACTTGAAAGATTATGCCAGTAAAAACAAACGTAAGTTAAAATTTAGCTAATAGTAAAAAAAGTGAACATCTTAATCTCTGTTTGCATCAACTATAGTAAAAATAAGCAATCAGGCTACTTCAAAAGGTGATGGAGAACAAAATGACCAAAGCAAGCTTTAGTAAATTCGTTGAATCAATTTATCGGAAGCATGACAGGATACAATCCGAACAGGATACTCGGATCGAGCAAATAACTACTCAATTAGAGGAAATTGATAAAAAATCTGTGGATTTTGAAAAACGTATGGAGTCAATTGCGGAGGATATTGGACAATGGTTGATTAAGCACGAGTTCGATAAAAAATAATATCCAACATTAAACGTTAATATGTATTCGTCCAAACGGATTGAAAATATCGTTCATAAAGTATAGGGATGAAGCAAAGAGGGAGGTGCAATGCTCATGGGTTACGGTTACGGTGGTGGTAACTATGGTTACGGCGGCGGTGGCTATTACGGCAACAGCTTCGTGTTGATTGTTGTATTATTCATCCTATTAATCATTGTTGGTGCATCTTTTTTTGACTAATAAGTAATGTGATAGGAAAAGAGTACGGGCAATAGTTGCTCGTACTTTCTTTATGAAAAGGTAAATGAAAAGATTTTAGCACATTATGCCTAGCAATTCATACACTATATCATGAATTAAGGAGGCGGGAAAATGGATAATAAATTTTTCAAAAACCTTGAAAATAAAACAGGAGTAAACATGAATGATGTGTTCTCCTTAGCTAATTCTTTACAAGGTGCAAATTTTAAAGATGAAAAAACTGTAAGAAGTGTAATTAAACGAGTTGCTCAAATCGCGAATAAGCCAGTTTCAAAGCAAATGGAAGATAAAATCGTCCAATCAATTGTAAATGGTAATGAGAAATTAGACTTTAATACAATTTCAAAAATGATGAACAAGAAATAATTCAATAAAAAGGTGTTATCTCACTAAAAATTGAGATAACACCTTTTTTGTTTTGAAATCTATTATTCTAGTTGGTTTTTAGTCTACTCTGTCGCTTGAAATTTATTAATAAGTACCTGACCTTTACACAGCTTATTATCAGGTGAAATTTCTTTTACATGCTAAATCAATAATCTTTACAAAAAGAAATGTATGTTTTATAACAATGGCTTTAAAAAGCGGGATGGTGAAGCTTTTCTTCCACGTCGATAGGAAGGAATTGAAAGAAATAAATGCTCCCTTGCTCTCGTCATTGCAACATAAAGCAAGCGACGCTCTTCCTCTAAGAATTCATTATTTCCCTTACGTGCGGATTCCAATGCGAAATCATGTGGGAGCGAACCATCAACAGCTCCTAGTATATATACATATTTATATTCAAGACCTTTTGAACGATGAACAGTCATGAGCTGGACACCTGACCAGTTATAGGTTTTCTGTTCTTTCAACGCACGTTGAGTCAATGTCATATGATCTGTGTGCTGGAGAAACTCACTTACGGTTGAAAACTTTTTAGCAACTACTTTTAGATCATTCACATCATCTGACCCTTTTTCGATTGCATTTCCTTCATTGCCTTGTTTTTTTAAATAATCATGAAATCCCAGTTCTTTTTCAATAATCTGGATTGCTGTGACAGGCTTTTCTTTTTTTAATTGAGAGATTCTAGGAACAATTTTTTTTAGCTTAGAAATTTGAAAGCTTGGTAGTCCTTGAATAAATAATAATGCTTCAACAAGTGAGCAATCATGAAGAATCGATAATGCCTTCACATCATTTAAAATAGATTGCTTTAAAAACAATGGACGAATAAGTTCAGTGAGTGCAGCAGTATGATCTGGATTGATACTCAGCTGTAAATAGGCTAATACTCCACGAACCATTTTTCTTTCGTAAAATGAGCTTTGTTCACGTTCAATGACAAATGGAATACTTGATTGAACAAAGCGTTCGAAAATGGCTCTCCCTCCTGTATGTGTCCGATAAAGAATCGCAAATTCGTTTGGTGTTGCTCCTTCAGCAATTTTTTCCTTTATATCATTTACAATCATTGTTGCTTCTTCCTCTTCGTCATATGGAAAAAAGCAGGTTGGTCTGTAGCTTGATTCATATTGAGCAACCATTTGTTTAGGTAACCGTTGCTTGTTTTTTGAGATTACTGCATTTGCAGATGAAACGATATGATGATCTGATCGATAATTAGATGATAAATGAATAATCGTCGCGTTTGGAAATTCATCTTTAAATGATAGGATGAAGGATGGAGTGCTTCCACGGAAGCTATAAATCGTTTGATCATCATCACCAACGGCACAAAGGTTTTTAGTATGACTAGATAAAAGCTTCATTAATTTATATTGAACGGGATTGATGTCTTGAAACTCATCAATTAAGAAATAGTGAAATCTTTGTTGGTATGCTTCAAGAATAGATGGGTTATCGTGTAAAAGCTCATAACATTTTATGAGCATATCATCAAAATCAAATTGTCCGTGCTGCAATTTTTGCTGTTCATAATATTTGTAAAGAGATAGAACTGTTTCCTCAAATGAATCACTTGGTTTAACATCCTCAGGAGTATAAAGTGTATTTTTCCAGTATCCAATTTGCTGTAGCGCTTGATCAAACGGAAATTCCTTTTCATCCAAACCTAATTCTCGCGCAGCTTGTTTTAAGTAATTTTCCTTTTGCCAGTCCCATTTAAGTAAATGACTACTATTCCATCTGTTTCGATCATGATGGAGAAGAATCTTATAAAAAATACTATGGAAGGTTCCAATTAACAACTGATTTAGCTGAACCTGATTAAGTGTTGTATTTGCTTTGATGCGCTCATTCATTTCTCGTGCAGCCTTTGCCGTAAATGTTACAAGCATAATCGATTTTGCGTCAATCTTCTGTTCTTCTAGCATGTAAAGTGCTCTTGTTGTCAGTACTCGAGTTTTTCCACTGCCTGCACCTGCTAAAATGAGTAAAGGACCTGAAATTGTCATAACAGCTTGTTTCTGAGGGGCATCAAGCGAAATCCCAAGAACTGATGATAAATGATTTTGTTGATATGTAAATGGTGAATGCACCTTTAACGGTGTAGGCTGCTGCCAAATGGGAGTTTTTGGTCTTTCAAGAGTAGATATCGCACGAGACTTTGGTATTCGAAACCCATTACGTTCTATGTAGGCTTCCTCAACATCTTCTATAGGAGAGATAATGTGAGAGTGTGAATGTTCCCCTTGCTGACATCTTTCGTTTTCTTTATGATTCGGATGATAGAAGCTTGGCTCGTTACTTATCCCTAAATAGAGCTTGACAGGCTGACTACAGATTTTGCATAGGACACGATCGGTTAAGCTTAACTCATATACTGTTTGATATTCTTCTCGTGGTAGCTGTGATAAATCAAGCTCTCTATTATCCATAATGGCAAATTTCATCCTACTCACCCTCTCAATTTAAAATATTTTTTCGTATATATGTAATAAAGGATAACGAATAAAAACTTAGAATATATAATGAAACGACAAATTCTATATTAACAGAATGCTTTTGCATCGAAAAGGAAAATTTCACGGCATAAAAAGGGACAAAGGGTAGTAAGGTACGATAAGGGGGAATGGATAATGGGCTATATTTTACCGATCCAACAGGACACGTATACACAATATGTGAATCGCACTGTTCAAGTACAAAGACATTATGCATATACAACACCAACAGTTGCCATTCCGTTTATAGGAAAGCATCAAAAAGAAGAACTTGTGCAAAAGAAAAAACATTTTGCAATGATATTAGAGGAAAAAATGAAAAAGCTTGAAAAAGTGAAACAACTAGAAGCCGAGCTCGGAAAAGGGAAGCATATTAATACGGTTGGATAAATGTTGTTTTAGAAAAAGGCTCTTTTCTAAAAGTTGTTGTTTTTAGTATTCACTATATAAGGGATGATTGCGAGACTCTTGTGGGATGCGTGGGAGAGGTTAATCTTGAGCTGGTATTTACACTAAGGAGGCTCACTACCCACCCCGCGGAAAGCGAGTACTGAAGCGGAAATCAACCAAAAACGATAGCTTAGTAAATAGCAACAAAGTTTACAAAAACAGCCTAGAAAAATGAATAGTAAATCTACATTGAACATTAGGTATAAATAAATGATTATAAATAAAAACTATCAATGTGTTAGGAAATAACACAAATTTCAATGTGGAGGGATTCGTTTTGGATAATATAATACGCTTATTAAAACAGCTTCATATAATGATGATTAGAGGGAATCTTTTAATGAAACAAATTTATTATAGATTTAACCTATTGTTTAGAATCCCTTTAGCTAGATAAGCATTTACTTTATTCAACAAGTATCCATCTACACATTGTAATGAAGGAAGGTGAGCGAAACGGCTCACCTTCTTTCATTACAATGATAAAAAATAGCTAAATAAAAAAGCTAACAAAAATGTCAGCTTCCTTGAGTCACTTCTTTAATCATCGTTACATGTGGGATTCCTGCATCCATGAAAATATCAGAAATCGTTTTATATCCTAATCGCTCATAAAAAGGAATTGCATGTGTTTGCGCATTAAGTTTGAATTTTTTAACCCCTTCAGATGACGCGATTTCTTCAAGTTTATCGACAAGCTGCTTTCCTGCTCCTTTTCCTCTACATGAAGATAGGACACATATTCTTTCAAGCTTACCAATTCCATCAAGGATACGGAGACGAGCAGCACCAACTGGAGTTCGCTCATCATAAAGAACGATATGTATAGCTTCATCCTCAAATTGATCAATTTCTTCTTCTACAGGAACCTTTTGTTCATTTACAAATACTTCCTGTCTTATTTTAAATGCATCTTCTAGTTGTTCCTTTGTTGTAACTTGTTGTACGTTCAATTACTTGCAATCCTTTCCTAGTAAAAATGTTTCGTATACTGTCCATGAGCCGTTCTCTAATTGGTAGAGAAGATGGAATCGATCAACCATTTCTTCATGCTGGACATCAAGCATTTTTAAGCTTCCTAACACATCGGAATGCTCATCATCTGAAAGCTTTTGGCCTATTGTAATATGTGGAACAAAGGCATATTCTGGCTGACTATTTAATCCGCCGGTATGGAGCTTTTCATGCAATTCGATTAGCTCTTCGGTAGGCTCTACTTTTAAATAAATGACATTGTTCACAGGATAAAAAGAACTAACCTTTTTAATAGAGAGCTTTATCGGACTAGTTAATTGTGCAATTTTCCGTAGCTCATCTGTTATTGCTTCAATGTCTTCATCATTTGCTTCAAAAGCAGTTTTTAATGTTAAATGTGGCGGTACTAAAGCGTAATGCGGGTCATATCTTTTTCGGTATGAATTGACCAAGTCCTGGATTTTTTTAGATGGAAAAAGGGCAATTCCGTATTTCATGTCATTCCCTCCTAATTACGTCTTTACACATAGTATAACAAATAATTGATTAGAAACCCATTATCATGAAATTGTTTTCATTTTTATGCTGCTATACAAACATTTCTCTTAAAATAGGGGTGAGCGCAGGCTGCCAATGCTTCCATGTATGATCCCCATTAAATTCCTCATATGTGTAAGAAAATCCTTTTGTCTCCAGCACAGATTTTAATTGCCGATTTGGAGATAAAAAATTCTGGATTAACCCATCCGTCGTTTTTACGTTTATCTCGTCATTCCCAATTTGATGAAAGATAATCAGCTTTTGTTTGGAAGTATAAGCTTTGACTGCATTTAACACATCCTCATTCACAAATGGAGATTGTAAAATCAGCTTTCCGAATGTATTTGGATACAGCATGCCTGTTAAGAGTGAAATCGTCGCCCCAAGTGAATCGCCAATAAGCGCGCGTCCATAACCAATTTGATGTGTCGGAAATTCCCGATCAAGAAATGGGACTAGCTCCTGAGCGAGAAAATGGATATATTGTTTATGCTTGCTACCTTCTGGATGGTATTTATCACGTCTATCCTGGACATCACGATAAGGGATCCCAACAACAATGAGAGGTTCAATCTCCTCGTTAGTTAATAAAGCATCAATCTGTCTGCCAATTCTACCTAAGCGGAAATAATCCTGTCCGTCCTGTGCAATTAATAAACTGTATGTATATAAAGGTGAAAAATTAGCAGGTAAATAGATAAGCAAAGTTAATTCTTCCTGTAAAGCATCTGAAAAAAATAAATGCTCTTGTATCCGACCTGTCATTTTGCTCATAAATATCCCTCCGTATGTAAACCGTTTTATGTACTCCTAATAATC
>NZ_CADEPK010000075.1 GCF_902829255.1 Metabacillus niabensis
ATTTTTAAACATAATAAGTACTTATGAATTTTGTTGATTCCACTCATGTCTTTGCGTAACACGATGAATATGCAATGTTAAATAAATGATCTCATCAGTAGTAATTTTCCAATTATATTTCTTTTCAACAAACATGGCAATTTTTTGACTACATTGAAACGCTTGCAAATATTTTCGCTTCACCTGTTCATATAAAAAATCATCGGAATTATCTTGAAACCTTTCCTTTCGGATAAATCGTAAAGCAAAGAAACGAAGATGTGTTAGAAATCGTTCATAGTTAATTGAATCCTCATCCAAGTCCATTTGAAAATGATACTTTACAATACTTAAAATACTATCAACCATTTTCGTTACTTGAACAGCAGCTTCCATATTTTCACCAGTTAACTGGCTATTGACTAAGTGTAAGGCAATGGAACCCGCTTCATCCTCACCAAGTCTTACTCCTGTTTCTTCTTCAATGATGTCGAGGGCTTTTAATGCAACTTGATATTCTTCCTTATAATATTTGCGGATTTCCCAAAGCAATGCATTTTTTAAATCAATCCCTTGCTTATGTCGACTTATTGCAAAGCTTAAATGATCTGTTAATGCTACATACAAGTAATCATCAATTTTATAAGATAATTGCGATTTGGCATAATTTAAAATCTTATATGAAATTTCTAAGTACAATTCCGGAGTATCAACAAGTAATTCCGCAAGCTTGTCAGATATGCCTTGATTTTCAAGTACAAATTTTTTTTCAATTTTATCAGGCTCAATCTCGTCTCCAATCTTTTTTTGAAAAGCAAGCCCTCTTCCCATAACAACTAATTCCTGATTATGTTCATTTTCAGTTAAAACAACATTATTATTGAACACTTTACTAATTTTCATTTCACTCAGCCCTTGTACCATTATTTTAATTGTTTGGGGATTTACACCCATTAGGATAAGACTAATTATATAATAAAAATAAAAACCTAAACTTGAAATAGAATACTGACAATATCAATATTCTATCACAAATTTAGGTTTTGCCTGCCGAACAGTAACAATCCATTATTTTTATAAAACGGTTTATTTTATTTATAACATGTATACGGGAAATGTCAACCCAAAAATGAGGTATGATGAAATAGCTTTCACGACACCATTCATTATGGTTTACAAAGTAAAATCTAAGTATTTTGTCATTGTTCTTTAATATCTAGCTATAGCCCCAAATCTCCCTAAGGGAAAAGGAGCTATAGCAGGTTAAGTTACTTCTACAATTTATTATTAATCGTGGTAATTTGTTCCATCTGTTGTTGCTTTAATGATTCCAGCACGAATAACAAAGTCACCGAAATGCTCACCATCTTCACGTTCTTTTGCATAACGAGAAAGGAGAACACGTAATTCACTTAAAATATCTTCTTCACCGATATTTTCACGGTAGATTTTATTTAGACGGCTTCCGTCAAATGCTGCTCCAAGGTACATATTATATTTTCCGACTGATTTACCGATAAAGGCAATTTCACCAAGGGCAGGACGTGCACACCCGTTAGGACAGCCTGTCATCCGAATTGTAATTTCCTCTTCACGTAAACCATTTTCATCAATAATTTCTTCTACCTTTTCGATAAGCTGAGGTAAATAACGTTCTGCTTCTGCCATTGCTAACCCACATGTCGGAAGTGCTACACATGACATTGAGCTACGGCGAAGAGCAGAATAATGTGCACCATCTGTTAAACCATACTGCTCAATTAATTCAATAATTTTTTTCTTTTTCTGAGCTGAAACATTGGCAATAATAAGGTTTTGGTTAGCAGTTAATCGAATATCCCCTTTATGGATTTTAGCAATTTCACGCAAGCCTGTTTTTAACTTATATCCGTCATAGTCAGCAACACGCCCACCTTGAACAAATAATGTAAAATGCCATTTTCCATTAAGCCCTTTTTCCCAGCCATAACGATCGCCATTGCTATCAAAATGGAATGGCTTTGCTTCTTCAAGCTTCCAGCCAAGGCGGTTTTCCAACTCTTCTTTCACTGTTTCTAGACCAAGTCGATCAACTGTATATTTGAAACGAGCATTTTTACGAACCGAACGATTTCCATAATCACGCTGAATCGTAATCGTTTTTTCTGCAACATCATAGATTTGCTCAGGTTTACAGAAACCAATTACTTTCGCAAGCTGTGGATAAGTTGCTTTATCTCCGTGTGTCATCCCCATACCGCCACCGATTGCTACGTTGAAGCCGATTAATTTTCCATCTTCAACAATTGCAATTAAGCCAAGATCTTGGGAATAAACATCAATATCATTAGATGGTGGCACAGCGATACCAATTTTAAATTTACGTGGTAAATAAAGTGGTCCATACATTGGCTCTACTTCTACATCTGGAGTACTCGCCACTTTTTCTTCGTCAAGCCAAAGCTCATGATATGCTCTAGTACGTGGTAACAGATCGTTACTCAATTTCTTTGCCCATTCGTATACTTCTAAATGAACATCAGATTTATAAGGATTTGGGTTACACATAACGTTTCTGTTTACGTCACCACAAGCAGCAATCGTATCCAATAATGATGCATGAATCGCCTGAATCGTCTTTTTCATATTCCATTTTAATATCCCATGCATTTGGAACGTTTGACGAGTTGTAAGCTTTAACGTACCATTCCCGTACTTATCTGCAAGTTCATCCATCACTAGCCATTGATCAGGTGTTGCAACACCACCTGGCATCCGAACCCGAAGCATGAACTGATAAGCTGGCTCTAATTTTTGTTTTTGACGTTCGTTACGAAGGTCCCGGTCATCTTGCAAATAACTCCCGTGGAATTTCATTAAACGGTTATCATCATCTGAAATTCCTGCGCTTAGAGGTTCAAGCATTGATTCTTTAAGGGTGCCGCGCAAATAATCACTTTCTTCTTTTATGCGCTCAACATCACTTGGCTTGCCTTCTGGCGCTTTTAAGATTTGATTCCCCATGTTGATTAAACTCCTTTCAGGTCTAAAGTCAATATACGTCACGTTGATAACGTTTTTGCTGCTGCATATCCGCAAGGTACGCTTCCGCTTTTTCGCGACTCATCTTACCTTCTTTTTCAATAATTTCAATAAGTGTATTGTGAACATCGTGTGCCATGTTTTTCTCATCACCGCAAATATACACAACTGCACCCTCTTGAAGCCATTCAAATAATTCCTTACTATGTTCCTGCATACGATGCTGAACATAAACCTTTTCCTCTGTGTCACGAGAAAACGCTACATCCATCTTCGTAAGAACGCCATCCTTCACCCATCTTTGCCACTCTGTCTGATAAAGGAAATCCGTGACAAAATGCTGGTCTCCGAAGAACAACCATGACTTCCCTTCAGCACCGGTTTCTTCCCTTTCCTGCATAAATGAACGGAAAGGCGCTACACCAGTACCTGGTCCAACCATAATAATTGGTGTATCAGGATTTTCAGGCAGCTTAAAGTTATCATTATGCTGAATATAAACAGGAATTGTATCACCTGGTTCGAGACGTTCAGCTGCTTGTATTGAGCATACACCTTTACGCTTACGTCCATGTGCCTCATACCTAACAGCACCTATCGTTAAATGCACTTCATCGGGATTTGCTAATAGACTGCTAGAAATTGAGTAGAGACGAGACGGCATTTTTCGTAAAATTGAGATAAATGCTTGCGGTGTAACGTCCCATGGACCAAAATCGCGAACTAAATCTAATAAATCCCGACCATCAATATATTCTTTTAATTTATCTTCGTTTCCTTTAGATACTAATGTTTGTAATTCATTATTCTTTGAAAGCTCTGCTGCCTGTTGAAGAAGTGGTTTTGTTAAGACTGTCACTTCAAAATATGTGCGAAGTGCTTCATAAAGGGAACGAGTTTCACCTTGTTTATTAACTGTTACAGTTTCATCTGGATTCCACTTTAATTCTTTAAGAAGCGCATCAACCAATTCCGGATCATTTTCTGGATAAATACCTAAACTATCTCCTGGCTGATACGTTAATCCTGAGCCTTCAAGAGAAATTTCAAGATGACGCGTTTCTTTATTTGACCCTTTGCCATTTAAATTTATGTTTTCAAGTACCTCTGCTTTAAATGGATTAGAACGTGAATAAACAGATTCTCCCGCTTGTGGAGCTGCTTGGGCTGTAGCTTGTGGCTGTGCATTTTCTCCTGTTGACTGATTTAAGCTACTAAGAACTCCATTAAGCCACTCTGCTGCTGGCTCATCAAAGTCAAGGTCACAATCAACACGGTCATAAAGGCGCTTTCCGCCAAGCTCTTCCAAACGCTTATCAAAATCCTTACCCGTTTGACAGAAAAACTCATAAGAGCTATCGCCAAGTGATAAAACAGAATAACGTAAGTCATCAAGCTTTGGTGCACGTTTACCGTGTATAAACTCATGGAAGGAAATAGCGTTATCTGGAGGATCACCCTCACCATGTGTACTTACAACGATAAGTAAATTTTTCACTTTTTTCAAACTATTTGGTTTAAAATCACTCATTGATGAGACAGTTACTTGAAAACCTTGACCTTCAAGTGTCTTCCCAGCATTTTTCGCGATATTTTGTGCATTACCTGTTTGAGAACCAAATAAAATAGTTACTTCTTTTGATACTGGTTGTGCCGCAGTTTGTACTGTCCCTGTTGCAGATGCTTGAACATCTGATGTAGCTGTAGCAGAAAAAGATTGAGAAGCTGCCAAATATCCACTTAGCCAAACCTTTTGGGATTCTGTTAAGGTTGGCAGAAGACGATTTAGAAGCTCTGCCTGCTCCTGATTAAAAGGACTGTTTAATACCTGAAGTTGCAACGATATCCACCTCACAAGGAATATAAGACTATGTAAGCCATAAAAATGGCTCATCCTACAAATTTCGTCATTTCACATAAAGTGAAAAAATAGTTAGTTTTATCGTACTATATTATTCCTATAAGTCAAGTAGGTTTTAGTCATTTAAACTATTAATATATGGGAATAATCAAAAAATTTATTATTCTAGAAATTTTTAAGATTTATCAAAATATTATATCATCAAAAAAGGAAACTATCGATTAGATTTTGAATCTCAAAAATGCAAGTGAAGCCTCTTTTCAATTTAAAAACAAATCACGAAATTAAGTTTCCATTTGACCAAATCAATAGGCAAACAACAGGACATACTAAAAGGTGGAAGTCGAATCATTTGACTTAACATCCTTTCTGGGTGTAAAACTTCACTGTACATTAATAAAAAATCAATTGGAAAGGAAGATTATCTTGCCTTCATTATTAGATGAATTTGAATTAAAAGGACTAAAGCTTAAGAATCGCATAGTTATGCCGCCTATGTGCCAATATTCAGTTAAAGCAAAGGATGGAATACCAAACGATTGGCATTTTACCCATTACACTAGTCGTGCTGTTGGTGGTGCTGGACTTATTATTATGGAAATGACAGACGTTGAACCAGCTGGAAGAATTTCCGATTATGATTTAGGTTTATGGTCTGACGAGCAAATTCCGGCATTTAAACGTATTATTGAATCTTGTCAAAGCTATGGAGCAAAGGTTGGCATCCAAATTGCCCATGCAGGCAGAAAAGCAGAGGATGCTGAAGTACCCGTCTCTTCGTCTGCAATTCAATTCTCTGACCAGTACAAAAAGCCACGCGAGCTCTCAACTGAAGAAGTCGAGGAGATGGTGAAAAAGTTTGAAGCAGCATTTGAACGTGCAGTTAAAGCTGGGGTCGATACAATCGAAATTCATGGAGCACACGGTTATCTAATCCATCAATTTCAATCACCACTAACGAATAAACGTACTGATAAATATGGTGAAGATAAAGCGCTTTTTGGTGTTGAAATCATTCAAGCTGCACGTCGAGTAATGCCTGAATCAATGCCACTTATTATGAGAATTTCTGCTGTTGAATATGCCGAGGATGGTTATGGAGTCGATTATGCAATTGAATTAGCAAAACGTTACAATGAAGCCGGGGTCGATATTATTCATGTATCATCTGGTGGAGAAAGCAACTCAGGACCAAGCAATTCCGGACCAGGGTATCAATTGAACCTTGCTAAGGAAATGAAGGAAGCCTTACATATCCCAACAATTGCTGTCGGTAGAATGGAGGATCCTAAACTTTGCGAAGAAGCGATCCGTGAAGGAAAAGCTGATTTAGTTGCTGTTGGTAGAGGCATGCTTCGCAACCCATATTGGGCAAATGAAGCTTCAATCGTATTAGGTGGAAAACCACTAACTCCAGAACCAGTTGCTGCTGCCTATAGTATTCGCTAATTTCAACGATAAAAAACCAAGTAGTCAAACAAATAGACTACTTGGTTTTTTTCGATTAATTGATCCATTGGACTATAGCTTCTAGCTTACGTCTTGTCTTTGGACGTGGTTCCTTTGCACGATAACCAAATGCTACCATAACTGAAATAGCTAAATGGCCATCCTCAAGTAACCCTTCCTCATCTAAAATCTTTTGTACCTTATCAAAATCAAATCCCTCGATCGGACACGAGTCAATGCCAATTTGTGCAGCAACAGTCATCATATTAGCTAATGCAATATATGTTTGCTTTCCAGCCCAATCCAGCATTGTTCGTTCATTATCAAGCAAGTGTAAATCATCTTCCTGGAAGCTTTTATATCGCACTTTCATTTTATCAAATATTTCCGCAGGTATTTTTTTCTCATTCAACATTAAGTTTTCAACATATGCTGAGTCGTACTTTGTGTCCTTCATCGTTCTCGCTAAAATAAGAACGAAATGACTTGCAGTTGGAAGCTGGCCCTGTGCTCCCCAGGATACCTCACGGAGCTTTTCACGCAATTGCTTATTTTGAACAACGACAAATTTCCATGGCTCATAACCGACAGAGCTAGGTGAAAGTCTACCCGCTTCTAGAATGAATTGAAAATCCTCATCAGATATTTTCTTCGTTGGGTCAAATGTCTTTGTTGCATGTCTAAATTGAAATGCTTCAAGAATTTCTCGCTTTTTCTTTTCATTGTTTTCCATGCAATTCATCTCCTATCATGTTGTTCTTCTTAGAAATATCTTTGTATGTATTTCCTAGCTTTGAAGCTCAAATCTATTCTGCAACTTCTTTGTATTTTTGTAAAATATTTTGTCCCGGAAGCTACTCACTTTTTAATCAACAAACAGAAAAATGTACTTGTTGCATTTTATTAATAGTCGTTGTTGATTTCAGCACAAGTATTCGCTTTCCGCGTGGTTGCTGATGAGCAAACCCTCTCCGCTTTCAAACTCCTCGGTAAATGCATCTACTCTCAACAGTAACCTATCCGCCGCATCAAAGTAGGAGGCTCACCCCAAACAATCTTTTCAAAGGTTAGCCCTACATAAAACTTTGGAAATGAACTTTTAAAATTAATAACTGTCTCAGGCATCATTTTCATAACCAGAAGACAGTTAAATAAGGATCACTCTGGAATATACGGTAAATCCAGATTTTTCGGCATATTTATTACATGTGTATCTGTATAAATGAGCAGTCCATCTTTTCCATATTCGCGACCCATACCAGATTGTTTTACCCCGCCAAACGGGAATCTAACATCAAGTCCTTGAACTGCTGCAGTATTGATCATCGTTGTTCCTGCTTGAATATGCTTCGCTACTTTTAACGCATGCTCTTCATCTCCCCATACAGAGCTTGTTAGACCATAAATGCTGTCATTTGCCAACTCAATCGCATGCTTGTCATCCTCAAACGGTAAAATCGGTACAGTCGGACCAAACTGCTCCTCAACGACAATCGGATCTTTATAGTCTGCACCTAAAACAACTGTTGGCTGCATGAAATATCCCTTCTCATATAGCTCCTTATCTAAAACTTTTCCTAATTTGATGACCTTAGCTCCTTTTCTTTCTGCATCATCAATTAAGCTTTGGACAAATTCAACCTGTTTCATATTATTAACCGGTCCAATTGTCACATCATCGCTAAACGGATCCCCGACACGGATCCACTTATTTGCTGCTTCAATATATTTTTCAACAAATTCATCATATATAGAGCGGTGAACATAAACTCTTTTTGCAATCATACATATTTGCCCTGCAGTTAGGAAATTCGAAATGACGAGTCGACGCATTGCTCTTTCATCATTCACATTAAAATCCTCTAGTACGATTGCTGCATCATTTCCCCCTAATTCTAACGTCATATGCTTAATCGTATCTGCAGCTGCTTTTATAATATGCTTTGCCGTATTCGTTCCACCAGTAAAGGCGATTTTAGCGATCTTTGGATTTGATGTTAACTCGACTCCGACATCTGCTTCCCCATGAACGAGATTAAGAACTCCTTTCGGGAATTCATTAGCAACGATTTCAATTATTTTACTTACAGCCAGTGGTGCTAATGGGCTAGGTTTAAGAACCATCGTATTCCCAGCTAATAGAGCAGGGGCAATTTTTATCGTAGAGAGAGAAATTGGATAATTCCATGGAGTGATGGCAGCGACAACACCTATCGCATCACGAGCAATGATTGTCTTTCCTAGTTCACTTTCATGAATTTCTCCTTTCAATACTTCCTTTGCATTTTCACAAGCAAACTCCATCCACATTAATGATACGCCGATTTCTCCATTTGAATCATAAAGTGGCTTCCCATGTTCTCTTGTTAGCAATTCAGCAATTTCAGGGGTAGCATCTTTTATTTTTTGGATCGCTTTTTTCATTCGCTCAATCCGCTCATCAATAGACGTTTTCGCCCAAGCAGGGAATGCATCATATGCCGCATCAATTGCACGAATTGTTTCCTCACGGGTGTTTAACGGAGCGTACCCAACAACCTCATCTGGATGTGTGGGATTTTCACGAGGTGCTTGTTTTTCTGTTTTAATCTTTTCACCATTAATAATTGCATCAATCACAATAGGATCCTTTACTGTCAATTTGAGCTCCTTCCCTTCTAATTAAATTTTAACTTCACTTTCTCTTAGTATTTGCTGGATCAATTGAAACATACACTCGCACGGTTCTTACATTAACAAAAAGAGCGAGTACAATTAGTACTCACTCTTTTAAATCTAACGACGATGCTGGACTAGGTCTATAGCTCCCAGTACAATATGGGCTAAACCGAAGCCGAATATTGTATTTGCAACCATTTTATTAGAACCACGTCGTTGCTTTAAAGTATAGCCAGTCGCTGTAACAGCCGTACCTAAAGCTGTTGGAATCATTCCTTCACGAATATTCATCACAACAACCCCTCCACATCGTAGTTAGTCTGTGTTAAAAAACACCTTACTATCTTTCCCTTAACAGCTTACTTATACAAAAAATCTAATTATCATTCCATTGCCGCGATTTTCTCGACAGTTGGTAAATCGGCCGGTGCCCAATTTAATGTTTTCAATTCCTTAGGTAATAACCACTTTATTTCATTATGTTCAGTTAATAGAGGAGCTCCTTCTTCAAGGCTGCAGAGAAAGGTTGTCAAATGAACCGTCCCAAAATCATATTCATAAATAGTAAAGTCAATCTGTTCAATTATATCGATTTTGCATTTCATTTCTTCCATAATTTCACGCTTTATTGCTGTTTCCGCCGACTCTCCTTCTTCAATTTTCCCTCCTGGAAACTCCCACTTTAACGGTAAAATCTTACCGTGGCCACGCTGTGCGCATAGTATTTTTCCATTATCAATGATTACCGCACCTACAACATGAATTGTTTTTATCATCGTCCCATCTCTTTTCATTTATATTTTTCCTCAATAATTGTTTGTAAAAAGCAACACAAATCGTTAATAAAAAAATCCGTTAACTTTGCTAACAATCTAATATATTTCAAAGTTATTTAATGGCAAAATAAAAGAAAACAATATTATTTTGTTATGATAAATAAGGAAGGAACAACTCATTTTGTTGGATATGTTAAAGATTATAGTTGATTATTAAGCATTTTGTTATTGGAGCGTATATATAGGACTCCTGCTTAGAAAAGCGTGGAAAAGGGAGACCCTACAAGATCTTGCCGAGACTCCAAGACAGCCAGCTAAGATCAAAACAAAATCTAACAAAGCCAAACGATAAAAAGCGGGGTGGAAAATTTGGAAATGAACAATTTAATTCATAAAAAAATTATGACGATGGGCACTGTCAAAGAAATGACTGGGCTATCAGAAAGACAAATTAGATATTATGAGCAAAAAAAATTAGTTTTTCCAGACCGTTCACCTTCTGGGACAAGAAAATACTCCTTTTCAGATATAAAATTGTTAATAGAAATTGCTGAAAAAATTCGCAAAGGCTCACAAACAGATATCGTACGGAAAGAGCTGCTAGAAAGCATTGATAGTAATATGCATTCATCCGAATCCTACGATTAATCGCTAATGATCGTATATAGCTCCTAATTGTATTTTCTCCATTATATTTAAACGCAAAAAGCTGAACTGTTTTGAAAAAACAAGCTTCAGCTCTTCTCTTTTAACCTGTTTAAAAACGTATTAGAGCAACCTTATCCTTTGCCTCTAATTGTTCAATCATCTGATACCACGATACAGGCTTATTCGATAATACTGAATAATAGCGTTTTAAAAACTCAACAACTAAACTCGATTGAATGCTTGACTTATTCTCATCAAATGGGAGATAGCATAAATCTAGACCTGATACGGGCTCACCATCATTATTCCATGATGGATGAACATATGGTATATCAATACGTTTATACCCAAAATGTGCGAGTACCTCTCTACGAACATAAGGATCCATTGGCTTTATACCACCAAATTCGTAATGCTCTACACGATACGGATCATAGATTTCAGCAAACATTCTTTCAAGTTTCTTTCCATTCAACGATGCCATCTTATGTAAATCCTCTAATCTTTTATTCGCTAGAAAAGGTCCCACACCAAGACCTGCTACTCCAATAATCGTAAAATCTGTCATCGCAACATTAAAATCCTCATAATAGCGATATTCAGTAGCACCGACAACCTTGTCATTGTTAGCCGCCACATAAACATGAATTCCAGGATCCTCCAACGGATCCTTCCATAACTCGAACTCTAATACTTCTTCAGGCGGAAAAATCTCTTTCATTAGTTGATGCATCTGGGTAAACAATGGATCTTGTATGCTAGTGATTCTCCTATATTCCATACACAAACCTTCCTTATATAATTTGCCTAATTCCCATTAACCTTTATTTAATCATTAAGCTAAGTCAAGTCCATTGAGAATTTCCTTTAAACGAATCAGCTCTTCCTTCGTTAACGTCACGCCTTTGCCCATTTTTTCATTTGCTTCGTCCCAATCTCGCAAATCATATTTAGGTTCACGCTCATTCCAACTGATTAAATTCAATTCCTTCTTCCAGCCCTTTGCACCTTCAGAGACGGTTCCTATCTTTTCAATTATTTCAAATTTTATATTTGCCATAAACATCAACTCCTTTTAAACTCATGCTTACGTTTCTACCACCATTTTACGATGATAGAGTTTATTGAGCTAGTAATTTTCAGTATGAATCTCATTTATCAAATTTCAAAAAAATAGTTAACTCTTTGTTATCTGTACAATACATAATTAGTTGTTCAAAGTAAAAAGAATAAAATATAGAAATAAGCAGCTATAAAGTTAAAAAAAGGCATAAAAATAAAAAGAATGTCTTCTAAACACACCATCATCTCTTAAAAAATGATGGATTTAAAAAAGCTAAGAAATTGACAAAGATAAGACATTACCTTGTAGCATCATCATCTAAAGCATATCCCTACTAAATGTATTATTAGTAGCAACAAGCATTGTTGCTTCGACAAAAACAAAAAACGAGGATGGCTCAAAACCTAAGGAGCAGACCCCTCAAACACAATATATAGACTAATGAAAAGGTTAGTATACTATATACAAGTGTTTGTTGAAGGGGTCAGACCCTTATGAGTCACCCTCGTTTTTAACGAAAGATTTGATCGATTTTGTTTATCTCTTCCTCCGTTAATTGGATATGTAATGTTTTTAAATTATCAATTACTTGTTCAGCACGCTTTGCTCCTGGAATTAGAACATCGATTGAATCTCTCGTTAAGTACCAGGCTAAAACAACATGAGCTACCTCTACGTTTTTCTTAACTGCGATTGTACGAAGCTTGTCTACCTTTTCTAAATTACGGACAAATTCTTCTCCTTTTAAATGAGGCATATCAGCACGTAAATCGTTAAATGTTATATCTTTTGTATATTTTCCAGCTAGCAAGCCTGATGCTAATGGGAAATAAGGGATGAAGGATATGTTATGCTCCTTCGTGTATGGAAGAAACTCCTTTTCTGCTTCACGCTGGATTAAATTGTAATTCCCTTGAATAACATCGACATAGCCATCTTTATTTGCTTCTTTTAACTGCTCAATAGAAAAGTTCGATACACCGATTGCGCGAATTTTCCCTTCGTCCTTTAATTGCTTTAATGCACCTACAGCTTCATCCTTTGGTGTATTTTCATCAGGAAAATGGATATAGAACAAATCAAGATAATCTGTTTGCAGCCTTCTTAAGCTCTCCTCTACTGACTGCTTTAAAAATGCAGGTGAATTATCAAACGTAACATTTTCTCCATCAAGCTTATGTGCCCCTTTTGTTGCAATAACTAACTCATTTCGCTTCCCAGTTTCTTTAATAACCTCACCAACAAGCTCTTCAGATCTGCCAGGTCCATAAATAAATGCTGTATCCAAAAAGTTCACACCATGGTTAATAGCAGTGCGAACTAACTCCTTACCTACTTCTTCATCAAGATTTGGATAAAGATTATGTCCACCAACAGCATTTGTGCCAAGTCCAATCGGGTTAACATATAAATCTGTTTTACCAATTCTTACTTGCTTCGTCATTTATCCCAGCTCCTTTATAAATGATATTCCACCTATTTATCCTACCACATTTAGGAAATCCTTTTCCTCTTTCATGCTTAGAAAGAAATGCTATTAACCTGTTACTTGCATCTTTTTGTTGATTAATTTTAACAGCATTTTTTTATTTGCTAATACGGTTCCCGCCAAGATTAGAAACGCACCAATTATCGATACAATCGATATCTCTTCGCCATAAAGCAATGCCCCAACTCCTAGTGCAATTAGCGGGGAAATATATAACCACGTCGATGGGAAAATTGGATTCGTTCGCGAGACGAGAACATAATAAAAGCTATGTCCAAGCATTGAACCGACGAATATTAAATAGAGAAGCGAACCAACTGCAGCTGGTTGAACATAATCGAGCTTTATCTCCTCGGTAAATATAGATAAAAGTAGTAACAATATTCCTCCGTTCATCATTTGTGCAGCATTCAAGGCAAGCGGTGATGTTGCTTCATACTTTTGAACAACACGCTTCGTATAAATTGTTCCTGATGCGTAAAAGACTTCACCGAAAATAATTGCTAAACACCCAATAAACCAAGTAATATTAGCCTCCACAGAAAATGTTGGAAAGACTAATAACATCACTCCAGCTAAACCAATAAAGCAGCCGATAAATGAATATTTTGCTGATTGTTCCTTTAAAAATATCATTTGAATAAGGATAATCATCATTGGACCTGTTGCCGACAACACAGCCGCAATCCCTGAGCTTACATACTGTTCTGCCCAATATAAAGTCGAAAACGTTCCAAACGTCAAACAGACCCCTGTAATGACCATTTCCTTTGCGAACAACATACGAATTGATGCTTTCTTTTGCAAAACTAGAAAGCTAGCAATGATAAGTCCTGCTAAAAAAAAGCGAAGCCCAGCTGATAAAAACGGGGGCATCCCTGCATCGACACCAATTTTAATCGCTAAAAAAGTAGTTCCAAAAATAAAACACATGAAAATATAGTAAACAAAATTCATTGTTCCTCCTCCTTTTCAACCATCATAAAGAATTGGAACTAGAACAGATGAAGATAAGCAGACCAGATTTCACTTATTCATGCTACAATCAACTAAAGAACTGGAGGCATTTATATGAGTAAACTACATCAAAGTGGGGATTTTCTGTTTAAACAAATTTATGATTATGTAGTGCATCGTATCGAGCGGAAAGAATGGAAAAAGGATGAAAAACTTCCATCTGTACGGCAGCTAGCAATTGAATTAAATGTCAATCGACTAACAGTATTAAAAGCATATCAGCTCCTTAAGAAGGAAGGAATCGTATATGTAAAGGATAAGTCTGGTTACTATGTTTTAGGGGACATACAAGAACATGAAAAAGCATCTATTCATAAACCGATTCTATCACTCCCTCAGCAACAAAATCGCTTATCTGCTATTCATCAAGAAAAAGTAATCTATAATTTTTCTCAGGCACTAATAGATCCAAATCTGCTACCAAATCATTTTCTATCAGACTATGTAAAAAAAGTTTTTGATTTATATCCGAAGGTTCTCTCTACTTATTCTACTGTTCAAGGTGATGAGGAGCTCAGACAACTGTTAACAGACTATTTTGTAGGGCAATATAAAACATATGTTGAAGCAGATCAGTTACTTATTATTTCTGGCTCACAGCAAGGAATTCAGCTAGTTGCCCAAACCTTTATTAAGCCGAGAGACTATGTGTTAATTGAAAGGCCGAGCTATAGTGCAGCGATCGATTGCTTCCGTGCACATGGAGCAAAGCTCATCCCTATTGACATTACTCCAGAAGGATATCATTTACAACAAGTCGAACAGTTCATGAAACAATATAAGCCACGGATTTTTTATCTCAATCCTACGTTTCACAATCCAACAGGCTATACTGTACCTCCATGGCAGCGGAAAAAGTTAGTAGAGTTGGCCGAGACTTACCGATGTTTATTAGTTGAGGATGATGCCTACCATGATATTTATTTTGATGAAGAGCCTCCTCCACCGCTTTATACATATGATTCTGGTAATACTGTCCTTTATATCCGTAGCTTTTGTAAATATATTTCTCCAGGATTAAGAATTGCGACAATGATTTGCCCAGTTGCTTTACTCCAAGCACTTCTTACAACAAAATCGTTGGCTGATAATGGCTCACCATTATTAAACCAGAAAATCTTTATGCATTATTTTTCATCATTACGTTTACAGCAGCATATCGAAAAGATTAGAATTGCCCTCCAAATTAGGAAAGAAATTATGGAAGAGGAGCTTGCTAATACTGGGTGGTCGTGGATAAGTCCAAAAGGTGGGTTAAATTTGTGGGTACAGCTACCAAGCTATTTAAATACGGAGCACCTATATTCTCAATGCCTAAAGGAGTCCATCTCCTTCGTCCCAGGTTCAAATTGTGACCCAACATATCAATCCACCTCCTCAATTCGGCTAAGCTATTCGTATATGAACGAAAGACAAATCGAAGAAGGTATGAAACGTTTCGTTCACCTTGCAACGAAATAGGGGACAGTCCCCACCAAAACGATGCAATCGTTTAGTGGGGACTGTCCCCAAAAATTTTATACCATAACTTTACACATATCGTTTGTAAATTCAACAGGGTCTTGAATTGGTAAGCCTTCAATTAGTAAAGCTTGGTTGTATAAAAGCTTGGTATATAGGTCTAGTTTTTCTTTATCATTTTCAAATGCAGATTGTAAAGATTGGAAAACTTCGTGATTTGCATTAATTTCAAGTACCTTTTCTGCTTTTACATTTTGATTATCAGGCATAGCATTTAAGATTTTTTCCATCTCAATTGTTACTTCTCCATCAGCAGTTAAGCAGACTGGATGATTTTTCAAGCGTTTTGAGACGCGTACATCCTTTACCTTATCAGATAAAACATTTTTCATATAGTCAAAAAGTTCTTTGTTTTCGTTTTTCACTTCATCTGCTTTATCTTGATTTTCATCCGCATCAATGCCTAAATCTCCACTTGATACTGATTTAAATTCCTTCTCTTTATAGTTCATAATCATTTTGATCGCGAATTCATCGATATCTTCTGTAAAGTAGAGAATTTCATAGCCTTTGTCTGCAACAAGCTCTGTTTGTGGAAGCTTATCAATTCGCTCGATAGATTCACCTGCTGCATAGTAAATGAATTTTTGGTCCTCTGGCATTCTAGAAACATACTCATCTAATGTAACCATCTTTTTCTCTTTAGAAGAATAGAACATTAGTAAATCCTGTAACACTTCTTTATTTGTTCCAAAATCACTGTAGACGCCATATTTTAATTGACGGCCAAAAGACTTATAGAATTCCTCATATTTTTCACGTTCATTTTTTAATAAGCTTTTTAATTCACTTTTAATTTTTTTGTTAATGTTCTTCGCTATTAGCTTTAATTGACGGTCATGCTGAAGAATTTCACGGGAAATATTAAGGGATAAATCCTCCGAATCTACCATTCCTTTTACAAAGCTAAAGTAATCTGGTAGGAGGTCAGCACATTTATTCATAATAAGAACGCCATTTGAATAAAGCTCTAAACCTTTTTCATATTCTTTAGAGTAGTAATCAAAAGGCATTTTCTCAGGAATATATAATATTGCATTATAACGGATTGTTCCATCAACACTAATATGGATATGTTTAAGTGGTTTATCAAATCCGTAATGCTTTTCTTTGTAAAAGTTCTCATAATCCTCGTCTGTCAGTTCATTTTTATTTTTTCTCCAAATTGGGACCATGCTATTAATCGTTTGTTCTTCTTCATATTCCTCAAGCTCATTTTCACTGCCTTCTTTTGGACGTTGACCCTTTACATCCATTTTAATTGGGTAGCGAATAAAGTCAGAGTACTTTTTAATAATTGATTTTAACCGGTATTCCTCTAAAAACTCATCATATTGCTCTTCTTCGGTATTTTCCTTAATTTTTAAGGTGATTTCTGTCCCGACTGTTTCTTTTTCAGCTTGTTCAATTGTATATCCATCTGCACCAGTTGATTCCCATTTATACGCTTCATCGCTTCCTAACGCTTTACTTATGACAGTTACAACATCTGCTACCATAAATGCAGCGTAAAAGCCAACACCAAATTGCCCAATGATATCATGACCATCTTTAATTTCATTTTCTTTTTTAAATGATAATGAGCCGCTTTTCGCAATGACACCAAGGTTGTTCTCTAATTCTTCCTTCGTCATCCCGATCCCTGTATCTGTAATCGTTAATGTACGATTATCCTTGTCTGCAGCCACTTTTATGTAGTAACTATCCTTTTCAAATGTTAATGAGTCATCTGTTAATGCTTTGTAATAAATTTTATCAATTGCATCACTCGCATTAGAAATTAACTCTCTTAAAAATACTTCTTTTTGTGAATAAATCGAATTAATCATCATTTCTAATAACCGTTTCGATTCAGCTTTAAACTGCTTTTTCGCCATGATAACCTCTCCTTTTATATAGTAGATGATGATTAGCTGGACATAACCATTAGCACTCGACCTCACCGAGTGCTAATCTAATTCTTTTAATATCATATCCAATATGGATTGTCAACTCAATGAGAGGAAAGGGGGGACAGTCCCCAAAAATACTTTGGGGACTGTCCCTCACTCTTTTAATCTTTCCTATTTTGACTCTAAAAGTCTATCTTTGATTAGGTAAAAATAGTGTTTTCCCTCGTTTACAGCGGGTGGCTGGTCTTTTGGGGACAGTCCCCATTAATGTTTTGGGGACTGTCCCCAAATTTCTTCTATTATTTCACCTTAAATCACTGTAAAATAAATACAGTTTATACTTAAGGAGGTCGTTGACTTGGTGAAGGATGGTTCACGATATTACGATAACAATGAATTTTTTATAAATTATATGGAGAAACGTTTATCAAAGGATAATCCAAATGATACGATTGAAAAACCAATTTTTCTCGAGATGATAGGTATTTGTTCCAAGCATCATGTTTTAGATTTGGGGTGTGGAAATGGTGATTTTGGAAAAGATTTGTTGAGAAGTGGCTGTAAAAGCTATACCGGTATTGAAGGCTCTGAAAATATGTATCTTTCTACTCTTAAACATTTAAATGAATTTAACAATTTAAAGTTCACCCATTCAACAATTGAAAATTGGCAACCACCAAAGGAGCAATACGATCTTGTCGTTTCAAGGCTTGTCCTTCACTATATTGAGAATATTGATGATGTCTTTGAAAAGGTGTATCAGTCCCTTAAAAAAGGTGGCAGGTTCATTTTTTCAATCGAACATCCCGTTATCACCTCAACATTACAAAAGAGTGGTCAAAGAACAAATTGGATCGTCGATCATTATTTTTCTCCTGGATTTCGTGAACAACAATGGCTAGGCACGACCGTCTACAAATACCATCGAACAATTGAAGACTATTTTACCTCATTACAAAAGGCAGGCTTTTCAATAAAATTATTAAGAGAATCCAAACCAAAGAGAGAAAACTTTGAACATCCTGAAACCTATAATAGACGTTTAAGAATTCCACTATTCTTATTTCTTTCTTCAACTAAAGAATAAACATAAACTTCAATAGGTTTAAACCTATTTATTCCTCCAGAAAAGCGCAATAGTGAAAAAAGTCATTAATGAATACAAAATGTTTATATCCTTAAAAACGATCAATCGTGCTCATAATGGAAACATAGCTACTAGCAACCTAGTAGAAACCGCTTATGCTCCAAGAATTTGCCAAGCAAGGAGGATACCAGTCGCTAGACCATCTCCACCAAAGAAATACTTACACTTTAAATCGTCTAATTATATAATGCCATCTGCTCCATAAGTGAAACTGCTCGAGATACAACCTCAGTTTGAGCTGTCATAATCAGGCTTTCCCAAAAAACATTTAATTTTATTACATTCAAAATTTCTACAACCGATAAAATATCAGAATCATTTACCAAATATGTTGTATCATTACTGCTTTATTTCACTCAAAAAATGACTTTCTTTTCATAAACAAATGCAATTAATGGTTTATTCCCCTTCTAAAAGGGGTAAAAAGCTATGGGCATGTTAAAGGGGGAATCAGTTTGAAGCTCAAGTATCACGAAAGCTATCAATTAAAGGAGTTTATTATCGCAAACAATGAGAATTTTAAAGAATCACTTTTATTAGAAGCAGTGAATGTAAAAGACAAAAT
>NZ_CADEPK010000076.1 GCF_902829255.1 Metabacillus niabensis
GTTTGTTATTTGTCAAATGCATCTTATTATTAGGTTATGATTGTTCATATTACTGGAATAAGGTGCTAGGAGAATTTATTTAAAGTATAAGTGGATTATATGGATAAGAAATTATAAGTTGGTAGGGAAGATAATTTGATGTGATTTACTCTTGTTATTTTGAAGTGATATTTATGACGAAGAGGGATCGCAGTTGCTATTCTAAAAGGTAGGGAAATTATTCCATTTGAAACAAATAGACAAAATTATTAAAATTAATAAATTTTCTAAAGAGAGATAACCTAAGTAATAAAGGAGGGAAATTGTAATGGAAACAGAACATAATATTCGTTTAACTTCTGCAGAACTTTCAAGCTTATGGTCAAATTACTTAATGGATAGTATGTCTATTTGTGTATTTACATATTTTCTGGAAAAGGTAAATGATTCGGAAATAAAGCCGATAATTAAACAAGCATTGAAAATGTCATCAGAGCATATCGAAATCATTAAAAAAATTTTTAGCGCTGAAGGAATTCCCCTTCCTAAAGGGTTCACAGATGAGGATGTAAACCCACATGCTCCTAAATTATTTCAAGATACATTTTTATTAAATTATGTGAAGCACATGACTAAAGGTGGCCTTTCTTTATATGGTGCAATACTACCAAATATCGTAAGGAAAGACATAAGAGAATATTATTCAAGCTGTCTTGCTTCAACTACTGAATTATATAATGAGACAACATCTATTTTATCCTCTAAAGGAATTGAAATTAGACCACCGTTTATTCCATATCCAAAAGATGTAGAGTTCGTTGAAAAACAAAGCTTTTTAGCAGGCTGGTTTGGAGAGCAAAGATCATTGACTGGTCAAGAAATTATGAATCTCTTTACTAATATTCAAACAAATAAACTTGGAGAAGCATTAGTAATCGGTTTTGGCCAAGTAGCAGGTTCTGTAAAGATTCGTGATTATATGCTACGTGGTAAAGAAATTTCTAAAAAACATATTGCCATTTTCTCAAAATATTTAAATGCAGATGACCTACCATCCCCCATGACTTGGGATCATGAAGTTGAAGCTTCTACAGAAGCACCATTTTCCGATAAGCTAATGATGTACCATGTCGGTGTAATGAATGCTTCAAGTGTTGGAAATTATGGGGTAGCAATATCAATGAGTCAACGAAGAGATATTGCATCTGTTTATGTAAGGCTTTCTGCTGAAATTGGGAAATATGCGGAAGATGGAATAAATATTATGATTGATAACGCCTGGTTAGAAAGACCACCCCAAAACATTGACAGGGATGCTTTAATAAAAAAACGCAATGAAAACTAAGTACTGACATAGAAGTAGTTTGTTACATTTTAACCTGTTCATCATTTCAATTTACCAAGCGTTATAGCAGTAAAATATAGGGGATAAATTAATCTTATTATCCTCTTATTTGTTTCCTTAAGTTACATATTTTTACTATTGAAAAAGTTTGTCAATTCAATCTTAAACAAAAACGGAGATAATACAGAATTCTTCCATATGTTTAGCTTTATGGTGAAAATATCTCACCGAATTATCTTAAAGACTGTTTTGGGATAGTAAAAAATACGAGAAAAGGAGGCTTCCACTTCAGATCCTAAGCATTATTTCGCTCGATATCCACAATGCGGACAAGATGTTAGCATTTCATTAAATTTATAATGACAATTCGGACAATCAATATTATTACGGAGCTTCTTTACCATCTCCTCATGCTCGTTTAGCTTTGCTAAAATCATTTTCTGATTATGTAATAAAAGATTAAGTAAAAATAGGATGAGAGCAATACTTCCCCCAAAGGTTCCGATACCTATGAATTTTAAAAAGGACCCTGTAGAAAATCCTACAATCAAACTGACGGTTACTACAATTATCCCAACATAAAAAGCGATTTTCCCCATTGCTTGTCCCCCCATTCCTATTTGCACTAACCAAAATATTCCACTTGCAACTTCGATTATAACTGTTTTTCTGTTATTCTAAAATAGGTAAAAAAGGAGGCTACTAGTTTGAATGTAAACGAGTTTCAAAAATGGGTAAAGGATTATTATGAAGGTAGAGGCTGGTCTGAATTAGATATCTTTATTCGCATTGGGTTTTTAGCTGAAGAAACCGGTGAGGTAGCAAGGGCCATTCGTGCTCTTGAAATTGGTCGGGATCGACCTGATGAAGCAATTGGATCATTAGCAGAGCAAAAACAGGAATTGGTTGAGGAGCTTGGGGATGTTTTAGGAAATCTCATTGTCATTGCAAACAAATACGATATTTCCTTAGAGGAAATTTTTCAATCTCATCGCAAAAAGCTAGAAAAACGTTATGAACTTACAAAATAATCAAATCAATACATATGAAAAAGGAGCACCCGTTATGTAGTGCTCCTTTTTCATATTATCTTTGAAATTGTACTCGATGCAAATTCGCGAAAATTCCTTCTCGTTCGATTAATTCATCATGTGTACCTTGTTCAGCAATTCCGTCCTCTGTTACAACGACAATTCGATCAGCATTACGAATGGTTGCTAAACGATGGGCAATCACAAGAGTTGTTCGATTTTTCGAAAGCTCTGTTAACGCCTGCTGAATAATCATTTCTGTTTCGGTATCTAATGCAGATGTTGCTTCATCTAAAATTAAGATTGGTGGATTTTTTAAGAACATCCGAGCAATCGCAATCCGCTGCTTTTGTCCACCTGATAGCTTCAACCCACGCTCACCTATTTGTGTATCATAGCCAAATGGAAGGGAGTCAATAAAGCTTTCTAAGTGAGCCCGCTTTGCCGCTTCTTCAATTTCTTCCTCGGTTGCACCTAATTTTCCGTACGCAATATTTTCTCTTAACGTACCAGTAAATAAAAAGACATCCTGCTGAACAATTCCGATTTGTGAGCGAAGGGATTGCTTCGTCATATCCCGAACATCGATGCCATCAATTTTAATCGCGCCGTTATCGACATCATAAAAACGTGGGATGAGTGAGCATATTGTTGTTTTCCCTGCACCTGATGGACCAACAAAGGCAACTGTTTCACCAGCTTTTATCGACAAATCAATTCCCTTCAAAACCGTTTTATGCTCATCATATCCGAAGCTAACATCCTCAAAGCGAATATCCCCACGAAGAGTAGCTACTTCAACTGCATCCTTCGTATCAACTACATCCGGGTCTGTATCGATAAGCTCAGTGAAGCGTTTAAAACCTGCCATTCCTTTCGGATAAAGCTCCATTAAGGCACTAATTTTATCTATTGGTTTAAACAATACATTAACATAAAGGACGAACCCAACTAGCTCACCATATGATAGCTGATTTGTATAGCTTAACCATGCGCCGACAACCAATACTGCAAGGGTTACAAACCGTGTCATCATATAAATACCAGATAAGCTAAAGGACATGATTTTATAACCACGTAGCTTTGCCTTACGAAACTTTTGGTTATTTGCTTGGAATCGTTGGTTTTCAAACGTTTCATTTGTGAATGATTGAACGACTCGCACACCTGATACACTGTCCTCAACTCGTGAATTGACGTCAGCAATTTCACCGTACATTTTCTTCCAAGCACGATTCATTCTTAAGTTGCTAACGACCATAAGCCAGCCTAAAAACGGAAGAATAATTAATGCAACAAGGGCAAGCTTCACATTAATCGAAAACATAATCCAAAATGCCCCAACAAAGGTCATAACCGAAATAAATAAGTCCTCTGGTCCATGATGGGCAAGCTCACCAATATCCATTAAATCATTCGTAATTCTACTCATAATATTTCCTGTTTTCGTATTATCGAAAAACTTAAATGACTGCTTTTGCACATGCTGAAACAATTGTCTTCTCATATCTGTTTCGATATTAATTCCAAGCATATGTCCCCAATAATTGACGATATACTGCAAAAAAGTGCTAAGTATATACAATAGCAATAGCGTAATACTTATTGTAACAATCATTGACCAATTTTCAGTTGGCAGCAATGTATCAATAAACCATTGCACGGCTAACGGAAAGGCTAATTCAAAAAGCGCAACAATGATCGCACTGCTAAAGTCAATGATAAACAACTTTTTATGTGGTAAATAAAAGCTAAAAAATCGCCTTAACATCTTCTTTTTCTCCTTTTTTTTCTATTAAATACCTATTATATTATCAGTTATTAGAAAAATATGATATGAAAAAGTTGTTTCAATGAAAGAACAAGCGATATAATAAAGTGAATTTACACGGAGAAAGGAGAAAGCATTTTGACAATTTTTAATGGGTACATCGGTACATATACGAAAGAAGATAGTAAAGGAATCTATAGCTTTACATTAGATACTGAGGCAAAACAAATTAGCAACGTTAAAGCTGTTGCCGAATTGAACAATCCTACATATGTCAATATTAGCAACGATAACAAAGTACTTTACGCTGTTGTTAAGGAAGGTGATAAAGGAGGAGTTGCTTCATATGCGATTAATAACCAAACTGGTGAATTAACAGAATTAAGTCGCCAAGTAACAGAAGGTGCATCTCCATGTCACGTAAGTGTTGACAAAAACAATCAACAGGTTGTCACAGCTAATTATCATCGTGGAACTGTTGAAGCTTATCTCGTCAATGAAGACGGAACAGTTAACCGTTCAACATCAATCATGCAGCATGAAGGACAAGGTCCACATGAGAGACAGGAAAAACCACATACACATTTCTCTGGCTTTACTCCTGATGAAAAATTTGTTGTTGCCGTTGATTTAGGGATCGACAAGGTCATTACGTATAAAATTGATAACGGTGCACTAACTGAAGCTCACACTCTATTAGTAAAAGCAGGTAGCGGCCCTAGACATATTACATTCCATCCAAATGGAAAATATGCATATGTCATGACTGAGCTAAGCAACGAAGTTATTGCTTTAAGCTATAACGCAGAAACTGGTATTTTCACAGAATTACAATATATCGCAGCAATCCCAGAAGATTTCACAGAAAATAGTCAAGGTAGCGCAATTCATATTTCTTCAGACGGTCGTTTCGTCTACGCTGGAAATCGTGGTCATAACTCAATCGCAGTATTCCGCGTAAACGAGGAAACTGGTGAATTAGCTCTAGTTGAATACACTTCAACTGAAGGTAATTGGCCACGTGACTTTGCCTTTGATCCAACCGAAAGCTTCATCGTTGCTTCAAATGAAGAAAGCGGAAATCTTGTATTGTATGCTCGTGATAAAGAAACTGGACGTTTATCTGTCATTCAATCAGATGTAGCAGTACCATATCCAGTTTGCGTGAAGTTTTTACATGCATAAAAGATAATTTGAACCGCTCGGATATTGTTTTCCGAGTGGTTTTTCTGTGTTCGTAAACTTTGTTGCCTTTTACTTGTCGTTTTTGTTTGACTTCGCTACAGTACTCGCTTTCTGCGGAGTAGGTATTGAGCTCCTCTCGTAAACACATTTCACATCAATAGAAAAGGCTAGCTGTTCATAGTAAACAGTTAGCCTTTAATCCATTATTTGTTTGCATTCTTTATTGCATCTGCGATTTGAACAGTACGTTTTGCTTGGTGTTTAACCGCTGCTTCAACGTTTTCTTTCATTTTTCCATTTTGGTCGACTGTGACACTTGTCCCGTATGGATTTCCACCAGCTTCAAATAATATTGGATCTGTATAACCAGGTGCTGCAACAATCGCTCCCCAATGATACATAGTCGTATATAATGATAAAATCGTTGCTTCTTGACCACCATGAGAGTTTTGCGCAGAGGTCATGGCACTTACAACTTTATTAACAAGCTTCCCATTAAACCAAAGTCCACCTGTTGTATCTAAGAATGCTTTCATTTGCGAAGGCATGTTTCCAAATCTTGTTGGAACACTGAAAATCATCGCATCTGCTTCTTCTAAATCATTTAAAGTGACTTCTGGTACATCCTTTGTTGCATCATAATGAGCTTTCCACGCTGGATTTGATTCGATCGCTGCTTGTGGCGCTGTTTCCGGTACCTTAAACACCTTTACATCCGCACCAGCCTCTTTACCACCTGCTTCAGCCCATTGTGCTAGCTGATAATTTGTTCCTGTTGAACTGTAGTAAATAACCGCTAATTTTACGTTTGCCAATGCATTCATCTCCTTTATTTTTTAAAAGCCCAAACATAGTATGTCAATTTTATGCTTTTTTAAACAAAGAAGGATAAAATTAGAAAAAGGGCTGCTGTTTTCATACACTAATTTAGAGGTGCGATGTAAGTTATTTTTGATTCACCCTTCTCGCTTTCCACACTTCTTTTAGTGACCATCCTCGGCAACATAGGTTAGGTTATTTTAGATAACTTATATAATAAACTCTTAAAAAGGCGTATAAAGACCCTTTTTTCTAAAAAAGGTTACGCATTTGACATTTCCAACAATTCACTAACCGTTACAAGCTGATAGCCTTCTTCAACAAGCTCGGCTACAAGAAGCCGAACTGCCTCTATCGATTGTGAGCGATCGCCAAATCCATCATGAAAAATTAGAATGCTGCCATTACGAATATGACCTTTAGACTTTTCTACGATAAACTGGACACCTGGCTGCTCCCAATCTAATGCATCTCCATTAAGTGCACCGATTGTCTTATACTGAAATCTTTCAACAATCTTTTTTGTTTCCTCGTTATAATCTATGTAAGGTGGACGAAATAAAACAGGCTGCTTTCCTGTTAATTGTGTAATAAGCTTTTCCGTTTTTTCTAACTCAAGATAACATTCCTCTTCACTTAATTTCGTTAAGCCAGGATGAGTAAATGTATGGTTTCCAATTTCATGGTTTTGCTCAAATACTTCAGCTACAACCTCAGGATGCTTCTCCATTTGTTCCCCAATCATAAAAAAGGTTGCTTTACCTGATACTTGCTGGAAAATCTCTAATAATTGCTTTGTATATAAAGGATTTGGTCCGTCGTCAAATGTAAATGCTATTGCTTTACGGTCGGTTTTAACCTCATTAATAATCCCTAGGCTATTAGTCATTGTAGATACTCCCCCATTTTCGTTCATTTACGACATCAATCTATCTATAAAAAAGAATTAACATCATAACCTTTTTCGTTACTTTAATAATTTAATTCGACAGTGCAAAAGATGATTCCTTCTGTTTAAATCGTATTCTTTTAACATTGAGTTAGTAAACAACTAAGAAAATAAACAAAAAGACTTGGTTTAAATCCAAGCCTTTCTCATACTTCAGTTTTTGTAAATAGCGAACTCTTTACATCTTGCATTCGCTCTGTTCATTTTCTTAATTGGTGGATAGCATTTGCTGACTCAATGAAAACTGCTTGCTCCTGTGCCTCAATACAAAGCTCTGCCACTCGAAAAGCATGCTCCTGTGTCATTGCATTTTCTGTGTTATTTATGCAATCCAAAATAAATTCACCGAAAAACGGGAATCCGACCTTACCTGATAGCTCAAAGTGCTTTTCCCCTGAATGATTGACTAAATAAAGGTGGTTAGATGACCCATCACGGCCGATATCGATATATTTTCGTACTTCTATATAACCATCTGTCCCTAAGATTGTCACCCTGCCATCACCCCATGTGCCAAGCCCGTCTGGTGTTAACCAATCAACACGGAAATAAAAGGTTGCTCCGTTATCAGCAACTAATGTCGCATCTCCGAAATCTTGAAAATCCGGATAATCCTTCATGCTATAATTTGCAACCTTACTGTGTAAAACTACGGCATCCTTCGCACCTGAAAAATGTAGAAACTGTTCAATTTGATGACTTCCTATATCACAAAGAATCCCGCCAAATTTCTCAGGATCAAAAAACCAATCTGGTCGTTGAGAAGGATTTGCTCGATGAGGACCAGTACCAATTACTTGAACAACTCTCCCAATCGCACCCTCCTCAATTAATTGTCCTGCATACACTGCACTTTCTACATGTAATCTTTCACTATAGTAAATTCCCCATTTTAACCCTGTTTCAGCAACCTTTTTTCTTGCTGCTGTTACTTGCTCTAGCTTTGTAAATGCCGGTTTATCGACAAAATAATGCTTTCCACTATCTAAAACGCGAAGGCCAAGCGCACCTCTCTCAGAAGGAATATTGGCTGCTGCCACGAGCTTGATCGATGGATCTTGGAAAATCTCCTCTTCAGAAGCTGCGATTACGACATCGTTATAAATCTCACAAAATTTAGCGACCTTCTTATCATCAGGATCATAAACCGCTAAAAGCTCTCCACCAGCCTCAATTAATCCATTACACATTCCATAAATATGACCGTGATCTAATCCAATAGCTGCAAATTTGAATTCCCCTTCATTTACAACTTTGTGAACACGACCTTTTGGTGCATAATTCATCCCATCTTTGCGATCCATCTATCATTCCCCTTTACGTTTCACAAAATAACTCCCATCCAAAACGCGTGACATCATAATTTAATAGAGTTTTCCAAACCGAAATATAAAGTCTTGAAGGATTACTCGTATTTCCCACCTGTTGTAATCGTATTATCTGTAAAATTATCAATAGATGTTGTCTTTTCATAAAAATGTGTTGCATACTTTAATAATCCTTCCCTGGAATAGAAAGGACTATCAGCGGTTAAAGGTAGTTTTACCGTTTTTCCTAAGCTTGCCGATTGGTAAATCGCTGTGATCAATTCAAGGGTCCGTCTTCCTTGAATACCATCCACTAAAACTTCCTTTTTACCTTGGACAGCTTGCAAAACATCATGTATTTGACCTGGATGTCCTTCATGCTTGAGGTTTTCTTGCTCCAAGTATAAAGCTTGGATTTTCCGTTCTATTTCCAAGTCATCTTCAGGAAAGCCATTTTGTTTTGATTTTGAAGCCTTTACTTTCCAAGGAACAGAGACACGAGCATTTTTACCTTGAAAGATTAATTGCTGCTCCTCTCCATGATGAATAACAGAGCTTGTAATTTGCACTAAGCTCCCATCATCATATTTACCAATTGCAATGGAAATATCCTCAACCTCTGCATTTTCATGAGCAGCATTACTCATAATTGCTGTTATTTCTTTTGGCATTCCATTCATCCATTGAAAAATATCAATATGATGGACAGCATGGTTTAAAGTAGGTCCCCCACCTTCTTTTTCCCATGTGCCTCGCCACCATAAATCATAATAGCTAAACCCTCGCCACCAATAGGAATCAACTTGAGTATGAACGATCGGTCCCATTAATTTAGAATCAAGGATCGCTTTAAGCTTCATCATTGGTGATAGAAATCGATTTTGTGAAACAATCGAAAGGATATTTCCCGTCTTTTTTGCTGCTGTATTCATTGCATCACATTCCTCCAATGAGGAGGCCATCGGTTTTTCGACAAGAACATGCTTGTTTGAATGTAATAGCTTAATAGCGATTTCTGCATGGGTATACGGTGGTGTACAAACCGAAACTAAATCAATGGTTGAATCGTTGACGACTTTTTCATAATGCTCATAAATTTCTACATCTAAGTGAAATCGTTCTGCTAGATTTTTGGCCTTTTCTGGATAAATGTCACAAATTGCAACAATTTTACATTGTTCATGAAACTGTAAATAGCTGTTAATATGTGCGGATGAAATTGCTCCAGCACCAATAATCGCAACATGTATCATAAAATTATACCCCTTTGTTTAAGACGTTTAAAAATCCAGGAAAGAAAATGTTTTAGCAGCCCACAATTCTCCGAAAATATAAGAAGTCTTTTCACCTCCTTAAAATCGGGTGATGCTTTTCTTTTCCAAATTAGACCCCAGAATAAGCCATAAATCCACCATCAACAGGGACACTAATCCCTGTTACAAAACCACTTGATGACTGATCAGCTAGCCAAAGTAACGTCCCTAATAGGTCCTCAGGGTTTCCAAGTCTTCTCATTGGCGTATGGGAAAGAATCTTTTCTGTTCTTTCCGTATTCGTGCCATCCTCATTTTTTAATAGCTTTTCGTTTTGCTTTGTCAGAAAGAAGCCTGGTGCTATTGCGTTTACCCGAATTCCCATTTCAGCGACATGGACGGCGAGCCATTTTGTGAAATTTTCAATCCCTGCTTTTGCCGCACTATATGCTGGAACCTTCGTCATTGGGCTTGGAGCACTCATTGATGAAATATTAATGACTGAGCCGTTTTTTCCTATCATTCTTTTCATAAAAATTTGTGTTGGAATAAGCGTCCCAACAATATTTAAATTAAAGACAAATTGAAATCCTTCTGTCGTTAAATCAAAAAATGTTGCAACCTCTTGATTCTGTAAATCTGCTAACGAAAAAATTTCCTTTGTTGTAATTCCCTTTGGATGATTTCCCCCTGCACCATTAATTAACAGATCACACGCCCCATATTGCGCAAACACTAGTTCATCCGCTTTTTCAACACTTTCCCGCTCAAGTACATTGCATTCAACAGCTAACGCTTCTCCTCCCATGTCTTTAATCTCATTTACGACAGCCTCAGCCTTTTCATAGGTTCGATTTAGAACCGCTACCTTCATCCCTTGTCTTGCAAGCTCTTTTGCCATACAGCCGCATAAAACACCACCGCCACCTGTAACAACTGCCACTTTTCCAGCTAAATTCTCATAGATCGGTAACATTTTTCATCCCATTCCCTTTCCAAGCAAACTATTTATCCTTCAAAAAAAATCGTAGTCTCATACTTACTACTATCCTTTTTAAACGCTTACAAATATATTATCATGAAACCCCTTGTTATTTTATTGATGGCGAAAAGCACGGGCAAGCTACTCTATCATTTTCCCCATTTTCTTTTTAATTTCTAATGATACTAGTATGGTGAAACTAAGTGAATTCTACTATCCACTTTCTAGTTAGCGACCATTAGGGGCAGAGTAATCACAGGCTTTAACGAAAATGATCAACCTCTCCCCCACTAGTTCATTGCTTATTTAAAATAAGTTGGAAAGCGTTCCTTTAGAAAATCCTTTTCAATAACAACTAAACGTAAATGCTCGCTCATAACAGCTTCTGCCTTAGCTGGTTCATTGCTTTTAATTAATTGTAAAATATTTTTGTGCTGAGAAATAATAACAGACCAATCTAAAGGCGATGTTAACCGTAACAAGCGTAAACGATTAAAGTGAGTATTCATTTGGCGTAGCATTTCCCATGTCCTTTGTTTTCCACAGCCAAAGAAGATGATTTTATGAAATTCATCATCTAGTTCAAACTGTTTTAAAAAATTCCCTCTCTCCACAAGCTTTTCTTGTAAGATAAGATTTGTCTCTAATTGAAAAATGTCATCCTCAGATAATGATTCACATGCCAAACGAACGACTGCTTTTTCGATATTTTCACGAACAAATCTCGATTCCTCAACATGTGCTAAATCAATTTTTGAAACAACTGTCCCTTTTTGCGGGTAGATATCAAGTAACCCCTCCTGAGCTAATTGTAAAAACGATTCACGAACAGGAGTCCGACTTACCTTTAATTGCTCTGCAATCTCTTTTTCTGACATCTTCACTCCAGGCTCTAGCTCTAATGTGAAGATTTTTTCTCTTAAAGTTTGGTAGATAAATTGCTTTGTTGATCCATTATTCCTACTACCATTCGCTGATAAATCCAACATCTCCCACCTCATTATTTTTCATTCCGTTCCAAAAAATACCTCCTTCATACTAGTATGGTACTTTTCATTCTATTATAGTGATTATTCATATGTCGTTCAATCATATCGTTTTTTATAGACAAAGCAGCATACGCTCCTCAAGGCTAGTAAACAATCGCTTTACCTCATTTTTAATATGATATCTCTGTTTCATAAGAATATCCGTATTCAAAAAGGCAACTTTCTATCCCACATTATCTTGCTCATAAATTTGGAAGTATAGTAGATTTAAACTTACTCTCCTCCTGCTTCTTTTCCTTCTCTAAATAATCCCATAATCCCCAAATATACATAATGCCTAATGCCCGATCATAAAGTCCGTATCCTGGACGACACTCTTCATCAAAAATATGTCTTCCGTGATCAGGGCGGGCATATCCGGTATAGTTGATATCATGGTAGGCTTTAACAATTCCAGTTATATCAACAGATCCATCCTTTGTTCGATGAGAGGTTTCAATAAAATCGCCATTTTCAAATCTTTTTACATTTCGAATATGTGCAAATGGAATCCTCTCACCAAATTCTTTTATCATCTCAACGATATTATTATTTGCAGCTGCTCCTAATGAACCACTACAGAGCGTGACACAGTTAGAAGGACTATCAATTAAATGTAATAACCTTCTAATATTTGCTGCTGATGTAATAATCCGCGGTAAGCCAAAAATCGGCCATGGTGGATCATCAGGATGAATCGCCATTTTCACATCATGTCTTTCTGCAACCGGAATGATTTCCTTTAAAAAGTAATGAAGATTATTCCATAAATCCTCAGTCGTTATGTTCCGATATGCAACAAATAATTTTTCAAGCTGACTTAATCGTTCCGGCTCCCAGCCTGGCATCGTAAAATCCGGATTATTTGCAACCTTTGCAACGAGCTCCGACGGATCCATATTTTCCACCATTTGATTTTCGTAAAAAAGGGCAGTTGAACCATCAGACATCTCCTTAAATAATTCAGTTCGTGTCCAATCAAAAACCGGCATAAAATTATAGCAAATGACTTTCACGCCGACACTTGCTAGTTTTTCAATTGTTCGTTTATAGTTTTCAATATATTCATCTCTTGTTGGTAAACCTAGTTTTATATCCTCATGAACATTAACGCTTTCAACAACATCAATATGGAAGCCATGCTCATTTATCTCCTGCTTCACCTCAAGAATTTTTTCCATCGGCCATTCACAGCCAGCAGGAAGATCATGAAGCGACCATACAATTCCTTCCACACCGGGAATTTGCTTAATATGCTTTAATGATACGGAATCATTTCCGTTTCCAAACCAACGAAATACCATTCTCACTCTCTATCTTCCTCCTAATTAGCACAAGTTGAGAAAACAATCTCATCTATAGTTAGTTTATGCGCGAATCATTTAATATATTTTTCTATGTTTTTCATCCTCGATCCCGGATTTGCGGAAAAAGTACGTATTGATTTTATCCCGCCATTCTGTTGCATTTTTTAGCTGTCTTTCAAGTCTTTCTAGTACATTGTGATAAATAGCCTGATCGATATCACCGTCTAGTTCACTAAACATCGCTTTTAATTTTTCCACCTGCTCTACACCTGCAAAATGTGTATCATAAATATGCTGGATAACCGTTTTCCCTGAATGTAACCGATGAGTATAAGGAACATGATGGAAAAATAATAAAAGCTCATCAGGACATGTTTCAAGAGATTCATAGAATGCACTATTTGGAGGGAAATATTGATTCGTATATCCTGTACCAGTAGCGGACGTTCTATCAACACCGATCCCATCTCGATCCGCATAATGATATGTTCCCCAGACAGAATATTCATAGCCATCAATATTAGGACCATAATGATGACCAGGGTTTATCATCCAACCAACCCCAAGTGGTGCAGTATAATTTTCATATATTGGCCATGAGCTCATTAGCATGTTCAATATCGTTTCCTTAACATTTGGCTTATGACCAAATGTTGCTGTGATCCATTCCTCGGCAATTTCTTCTGATGTTAATTCCGGGTTCCAAATTAACCGGCCATAGCCGTATAAATTTGCTTGTGCGAGCGTATTTCCAGTCCAATTTTGGTCATTTCCAATATTTGAGACAGCTGCTACCCCACTATATTTAAATTGAAATAACGAACCATCGACAATTTTTTTCACCTCTGAATTTTTACCGTCAGCAAAGGTGTCAAAATCTAACACTTCCTTCCATTGTGGAACAAGATAACAAAGATCAATTTGTTGACCTGTATACTCCTGAGCCACTTGAAACTCAATGATCTGATTCGTTTCACTCATCGCACCAAATAATGGGGAAACCGGCTCACGAACTTGGAAATCCATTGGACCATTTTTCACCTGTAAAATAACATTTTCTAAAAACTTACCATCAAGGGGCTTAAAATGATCATAGGCTGCTTTTGCGCGATCTGTTGATCGATCACGCCAATCCTGCAGGCAATTATAAACAAAGCAACGCCATATGACGACTCCACCAAAAGGCTGTAGCGCCTTTGCCAAAACATTTGCCCCTTCAGCATGATCACGGTTATATGAAAAAGGTCCAGGACGGTGCTCTGAATCAGCTTTGACGACAAATCCTCCAAAGTCTGGTATGTATGAATATATTTCCTCTGCTTTCTCCTTCCACCATGCTTCAACATCAGGATTCAATGGATCCGCTGTATCAAGATCGCCAAGCTCAATTGGACTTGCATAATTGATCGATAAGAACGTTTTGATCCCGTAGGCTCGAAAAATATCCGCTACCTTTGCAACATCAGGAAGAAAGTCCTCTGTTATTAATTTTGTTTCAACCTTAAATACATTTACATTATTAATCGAAATCGCATTTATCCCGACAGAGGAAAGTAGACGCGCATAGTCCTTTATCCGTTCCCAGTCACCAATAAATTGATTATCTGCATAAAATATCGAATTGCCCGAGTAGCCCCGTTCAATCGTTCCATTCATATTGTCCCATTGATTGATCATTCTAAATTGATTTCTTGGATTTTCAATTATGTCAACACTTTGTAGTTCTTCCTGCTGTGCCATCTTTCTTAATAAATGAAACGCAGCATATAAAACACCTTTATCCTGTTTTCCTAATAGGTAGAGCTTATTGCAGCTGTTGTCATTTATAGCTTTGATTATGTAACCGTCATCATTTACTTGTTCAAAAACAACAGGATGAATGACATCCTCGTATAAATGAGCATCCTCAGCTGTAGCTAAAATAATCGCTGATGATTGTTGTGGATTCGTTGAAACAGATGGTGTATGACCAAGTAAAGATGTTAGTCCCTTCTGCAATTCACTTAAAGCTGACGTCTTAATCGGAGAGTCTTCTGCTACTACTATGATGTGGCAATATTTTTGATACTGCTCAATCCAGGCTTCTTCCTCAATTTTTCTATATTGTAACCAACAATGATAACTAACATTAGATCTAAGTTCGTCCGTGATATTCAGTTTACTCATGTTATTCCCCTTCCCTGCTTTGCTCCGTAGAATTAAAAAGCACATGCTCCATGAACATTTACCCCATTTTCCCTTAGCAACTCCAAACTAATTATACTAGTATGGTAGTTATAGACCATTATAGTTTATGTTTTATGAATTTTCAACCAATTGTTTCCCCATATATCTTTATAGGCAAAAAAAGAGCATCATACATGCTAGTAACAATGCTCTTTTTCAATCTATTAAAATAGTTGTACTTTGATTTGTTAATAAAACTTGCAGGAAATGATGTCTATAGCAAAAATTTGCTGATCATTTTTAATCCTTTAGCATTTCAATTTCATTAACATTTGTACTTTTACGATATTGACTAGGTGTTTGTCCATCATATTCTTTAAATAGTTTAATGAAATATTTAGATGTACTATAGCCAACCTTTTCTGCTATTTCCGACACAGATAAATTTGTAAACAGCAATAGCTTCTTTGCCTTCTGTAATCTCATTCTTGTTACATACTCACTGAATGTCATATTAACCTGCTCTTTAAACAAGGCACTAAAATAACTAGGGTTTAAATGAACAAACTGTGCGACATCCTTTAACGTAAACGGTTCTTCTAAATGCTGATCAACAAACGCAATCGCCCTTGTAATCGGCGTCTCCTCTTCTGTATCCGGTCCCTTTATTTCGGCTAATTTTTCATCGACAACCTTTTGTAGCTTTCCTTCTCGTTCACGCTTAGCTTGTTCATTTAATGCATGTTCAACAGCTTCAATTAACTTTCTTTTCGTTAAAGGCTTTAACAAATAATTCAGAACACCTAATTGTAAAGCTTCCCTTGCGTAATCAAATTCTGAATAAGCAGATATGATGATCACGACTAAATTTTGCCCTTCTTCTTTAAGTAGCTTCAACATTTCAATTCCGCTAATCTCTGGCATTGAAATATCCGTCAGCAAGATGCTAACTTTTTTCTGTCTGAGAATCGGGATGGCTGTCTCTGCACTGTCTGCACTAATAATTTCATATTTCCCTTCACTCCAGCTTTCTAGAGTCTTTTTTAAACCTTCACGTGTTTTTGGCTCATCATCAACTATCAAAATGGTTTTTTTTAGCATTAGTAAGCCCCCCTTTATTCGACTTAACTTTCCGTAAAATCGAATCTATCTCGATCAATTGGTACTTCGAAGGTAAAACTGGTTCCCTTATTTTCTTCACTAGTAATGTTAATTTGGTTTGTCTCATTCTGCTTATAATATAATTGGAGACGTTTGTTCACATTTGCTATCGCCATTCCATTTCCTCTCATCGAATAAACCTTTCCTGTTTCAAGGAGATTGTGAATTTTGTCAATTGCTTCCTTTTCCATTCCAGGCCCATTATCCCGGACGGAAATGAGAAGGTTCCCTTGCTTAGCGGATGGTTCAACAATGATATGGACAAATCCTTCTCCAACTTTATTCCCTACACCGTGTAAAATAGCATTTTCCACAATTGGTTGAATAAGTAGCTTTGGAATTTTAACTAATTCATACTCTGAAGGAATCGTCACACTCCATGTAAATCGCTCTCCAAACCTCATTTTCATCAGCTGCATATACATTTCAATATGCTCAATTTCCTGCTTAAGCGTTACCCATTCATCCTGTTTATGACTGCTAATCGTATAACGAAATAGCTCTGACATCGCAATAACAGAATCAGCTAATTCTTCTTCCCCTTTTTCATCCAATGACCAATATAGCGCATCTAGTGTATTGAATAAAAAATGCGGATTGATTTGAGATTGCAATGCTTTTAGCTCTGCATGGCTTTTTAAAATTTCCTTTTCATAAACAACCTGAATTAAATGATTCGTGTTTTCGACAAGTTGATTGTAGGTCGTATTTAATTCATTGATTTCAACTGTTGAAGAGATTTCCGGATTTATCGTTAACTGCCCATCCCTGCCTCGTTTCATTGTTTTCGTTAATTTTAAAATCGGTCTCGTGATCATTGTCGATAGTAAAATAGATGAGATTGCAAAGATAAAAAAACCAAAAGCCCCTGATAAAATAATCGCAGAGCGAAGGACTGTTATTCCTTTCATGACAGTACTTAAAGGTGTTAAAAAATACATCGTCCAACCTGTTATTGCAGATGTTTGCTTAACAATCATGTAATCGCTTCCATCGATTTCAGTTGTCGTCCCCTTTTCCGATACGATCTTATCGATATTCCCTTTATAATTTGATGTAATCGGTTGATTTTGCTTGTCTACTAAAATAGTATATTCCTGATTTTGATTCGCTTCAGTAAAATCAAAATAATACGGATCAATTTGAACGATAAGATATCCCCCGTTTGAAAATGCTCGTTCAATTAAGCTTACACGTCGAATCGCAAGATAGTGTCCAGGCTCTTTTGGGTCCTTGCCAATCCAAACAAGTTTACCGCGAGCCTTATTCGCCGCATCAATCCATTTATGCTCGACCCGATTAAAAAGCCCTACTTCATCTAACGGAATTAACCTTCTATCTTTTGTTGAAAAAAGCTCGAAAGCAGATATCCCATTTGAAAATACTTGAAATTTATTACCTGTTTGCATTAATGCTTGTCTTTCATTAAAGGTAGCTAACTTTCCTAGTTTTTCATTAAGTAATAATTTTTGCACATAGGAATCTGTCGCAATCTGTTTTGTCAATGTATCCACCTGCTGATAGAGTGATTCTATTCTGCCCATGGCCTCTATTGACGTTTGTTGAATTTGTTTCTCCGCATTATTATGAAGCAAATTAAACACTAAGTTGTATGTCATAATACCTACAAAACAAAGAACTAAAATCATCACACTTAAAAAAACTAGTAAAATCTGATTACGTAATGTATTATATCTTGCTAGATTTAATCTCATAACCCCATGCCCTTCACTTATTGTCAATTTGTCAGAGATTTCACTATTAATGTATCATACAAGTATTCAAATTTACATAGTTTATTAAGTAAACGAAGTATTTTTTATTGAATCTTGCCTTATATTCATTAATAAGGCTTGTTTTTTGCATACATTTTTTCGCGCAAAAAACAAGCCTACAGCGGGTTACTCATCATCACTCAATTGCTTATCAATCTATGTTCCAAATCAAAAAAGTGACATGTATCTTTTAATTAAGCGTTGCCCTGTCAACATTCAATTCGATTAAATTATAGTCAGGATCCATACAAAAGATTTGTGCAAACCCACTTACACTTTCTCTCTTCTCCTCGATTTCAATCCCCTGTGATATTAAATACGATAAAGTTTCCTCATAATTTTGCACACGAATCGCAAAATGACCTTCTTTAGAATTGATCGAATGATCCTTCCTCAAAGTAGATGCATTAGGTTCAACAATTAAATGGAGCTGCTGCTGTCCAACCTCATACCACGCTCCTGGAAAATCAAAGTTTGGCCGTTTTAACTCCTTTAAACCGAGAATTTCCCCATAAAAATGTTTTGCTTTTTGCAAATCAGTCACCGTTAAACTTACATGATGAATACTTTCTACTTTAATCAAAATGAACTCCCCCTAAATTTCTTTTAACAAGGCTCTTTTCTAAAATATGATGTTTACTTTGGAAAGCATGAATGTAGTGTAAATGTAACTCCACGACTACTAATAATAAACACAATAGTTTATGAAAACATCCTTTAGCAAAAACAAATTTCTGAGCATATGTTATAGTACCTTTTTATTTGTTAGGCACCCGCCCCGCAAACGGTAACTAACCACATCATGGCAGAAACAGCTTTTGCCTGAAATATCGAAATGAATTTTTAAGGTCAAATAAAATGTTAATGCTTTCATTTTAGCATGATAACGATTATTGGTCATTTTTTAACTTCACCATAGGTATGAACC
>NZ_CADEPK010000077.1 GCF_902829255.1 Metabacillus niabensis
TATTACGATTTTGTTATTTAGCACATCTTTATCAATTGCAACGGTTATGATCGTAATCGATTATTTACAGGTTTTGGGGATTTACGAGGGGATGCTAGAATTTTTCTCGAATAACGGGATTAAGCTGGCGTTGTTTATCATATTTGCATTGCTTTATTTCATGGTTTTTTCTGCATTAAAGTTAATTGCTGATACGGTAACAGAGCTGTCATTATTATTTTTTTCTAAGGATATTGTAGGTGAGAACTTAACGAAAATTAGAGGTGGCTCTTCGTTTTATCTTGTAGCTGGTGCGCTTTCGTTAGCTGCGGTTCAATTTCCAATTGCGATTATTGGAATATTTTTGCTTGCAACGCTTTGCTATTTTATTTTTATCGTTTATAAAATTAGTAGCTCATTGACATCTGCTTCTTTAATTGGTTTAGTTTTATTTCATGTTTTATTTTGGTTTTCATTTATACTAGGTACTTTATATATATGCTTTCGCCTATATAATAGCATCATGGCAAGCTTACCTATTTAATTGTGAGCAATGCAAAAAGGTAAAAAAGCTGATTCCATCAAAGGAACCAGCTTTTTTATTTGTAGGTAAGTTGTTTTAAGACAAAAACCTTCTTCGTACCTTTGCGGTTGGAAGCATACATTGGTCTGCTTTACCGAACCATTTGTAACGGTTTTTAGCAATGTAATGATAAATTGCATCTCTAATTGGCCTTGGAATGATAATAAATAGATAAAGCAGCCTCCAGCCACCTCCAAAAAGTAAGCACAATTGAAGGGCGGCTTGAGACTTTTGATAAACCTTACCATTATGAATGAAAATAAAGCTGTCAAATTCGTCTGTTGGGAGCTCATATTGTAATAATAATTTTTGTCCAATTGGTGATTGGAGAGCAGCGAATACTGTTTGCTCCTTTTTATCATGGCGAATTATGAATTGCACAGCCTGATTACAGAAATGACAAACTCCATCAAATAAAATGATCGGTTGTTTTTCTTTATCCATCGTAAGCCTTCTTTCTATTTCATTGTATCTCTCCATATAAGCATTTGGGGTCCTTGATGATATAGATGACTAACATCACTATTAGAATCTTCCCCAACCCATACTCCTGCAGTATACTGGTCCTTTAACCCGACAAACCATATATCAGCGTAATCATTTGTCGTTCCTGTTTTTCCCCCAACATAATCACCGGATACTCTCGCTTTTTGCCCTGTACCACTTTTAACAACTGATGATAGCAATGAGCGCATTTCATCGTTTGTTGACTCCTTCCAAACTTGAACAGGCTGCTCCTTCCATTCATAAAGCGTTTTTCCTGATAAATCGGTCACCTTTGTTATCGCGTGATTTTCGTAATAAGCTCCGTTGTTACCAAAGGTTGAATAGGCATTTGTTATTTCTAAAGGAGATATACCTACATCAAATCCTCCGATTGCTGTTGATAGATGTGTATAATCATCTTTAGTTATCGAATTGAATCCGAAAGGCTTTAAATAGGAAAAGCCCTTTTCAATACCGATCGTGTCCAAAAGTCTTACTGCTGCAGCATTATATGAATGTTTTAATGCTGTATCAATTGAGACTGTTCCATAATCCCGTTTACTATAATTTTCAGGACAATAATTACCTTTACAAAATTCGCTCGCATCGATTTTCGATTTTGCTGTTGCACCTGTTAGATCAATATATGGAGCATAGTCTAATAATGGCTTTATTGCGGAGCCTGGCTGTCGATATGCCTGGTAAGCACGATTAAAGGAAAACTTTTCGTAATCCTTTCCGCCATATAAAGCAACAATGTGATGTGATTCGTGATTAACAACTGCCGCAGCACTTTGGACATTTTGAGCAGGAAGATGTGTGGCAACGGCTTGCTCTAATTTTGCTTGAATTGATGTATCCAAGCCTGTATAAATAATAACGCCCTTGCTTAATACATCATTTACACGCTCTGTTAATTCGGTTTGGATCTTTTCTTTTTCCTTTTCTTGCTTGGCATTTGCCAATCTGTCCGCAAAGCCTTCTGTTTCAGAAATTAATTGCTTTAATTCCTGGTGGACATACGTAACATAGTGTGGATTTGTATCCACAGGCTTTTTAATTGATAAGGTGATTTTATACGCTTTTGCCTCATCAAGCTCCTGCTTTGTTATAGTGCCGTTTTCATGCAGTATTGCTAGCAATCGTTCCTGGCGTTGCTTAGTATTACTAAATTTTTTGATTGGGTCATATAACGATGGATTGTTCGGGATAGCGCTTATAAATGCTAGCTCAGCAAGGTTTAACTCCTGTAATTGCTTGCTAAAATAATAGGTTGCAGCTGTTCCAATCCCATATGCGCCATGACCGAAGTAAATCGCATTTAAATATCCCTCGAATATTTGCTCCTTCGTAAAGGTTCTTTCAAGCTGATAGGAATAAAGTAATTCACTTAGCTTTCTGTTATAGGTTCTGTCATGATTTAAATAGACGTTACGTGCTAGCTGCTGGGTAATTGTACTGCCGCCTTGTTCAACAGATTGCGATTGTGCGTTAATAAACACAGCTCGTAACATCCCGGCTGGATCAAAGCCAAGATGCTCAAAAAAACGCTGATCCTCTGATGTAATAAAAATGGTTTTAACAATATCAGGGACATCATTATAAGCAATATAATTGCGATTTTGTTGATTTGAAATCACTTCTGAAATTAATTGACCCTCACTATCGAAAATAAAGCTATTTTGTGATAACTCAACATTACTTAAAGGGAGTTTTTCATCTAAAACGGTTCCTAATCCTTTAACTGCCTTTGATTCCTTTCCAGCAACAAAGCCACATAATAAGAAAATCGGAATCATAACGATGATACAAACCCATCCAACTATTCTCCTCAAATTACATTCACACTCTTTCTCACGTAATGTTTCTTTTCTATATTGTAACCGATCTTGCCCTACTAGGGAGAAATATTATTTTGCTGATTTTGCTAATTTATCCCTTTTTCTAGTTAATAGTAGCTTCAAAATAAAACTGAAACAACCGTCCATAAAAGTAAAAAATAGACAAGGGATAATTCATTATTTTTCGAAAATTTGAAGTTAATCAGAAGCGTCGATGATATAATAATAAAAAATGGAAAGTTGAAGAAAGAGGGGTGAAATAGGTTGGAGGGACAAGAACCATTATTATTATTTATTGATTTTGAGTTTACGATGCCTGAGGGGAAATCTGATCCTGTTGGATTTTATCCTGAAATAATTGAAGTAGGGGTCGTAGCTGTTCGTAATCAAAAAATTGAAGACCAATTTTCCTCTTACGTAAAACCAAATCGTTTTCCGCTATTGAGTGAAAGGTGTAAAACCTTTCTCCAAATTTCCCAAGCTAAAATTGATTCTGGTATAACCTTTCATCAATTATTAACCGTATTAAAAAAATATACGAACGATACCCCTGCTACGATTATTACATGGGGGAATATGGATATGAAAGTACTCCGACACAACTGCAAAATGAATGGTGAGGAATTCCCTTTTACAGGTGAATGTAGAGACCTTTCGATGGAATATAAAAAATTTTTCGGAGACCGTAATCAAACAGGCCTTTGGAAGGCTGTTGAGGATTATGGGAAAAAGGCGACAGGTAAACATCATCGCGCATTAGATGATGCTCTAACAACCTATCATTTATTCAAGCTCGTTGAAGAGGATAAGCGTTATTTGCAAAAACCAGAACCGCCAACAATCGGAGACAGAATTGATTTAACGAAGGTTTTAGGTAAATATGCAACATAAAGGAGAGGAATCTCGTTTATAAATTAATGTTATTTTGGCTTACTCAATAACATTATTTGTATATGAAGATTGTAAGAGTTAAAACAAATATTGTTATTGAGTAGATATAAGCCTCATTTATTCGGGAAATAATCTGCTTCTAAACGAGAAAGATTGCTTAAAGACTGCTCTGCCCAAGGAGTGTTCAATTGCATAAGCTCTTCTCTTAATTCGGTTAATGCGTTTTTTAGTGATTCCTGATAGTCAGGGATATCCCCATCGAAAGGCTTAACCATTTTCTTTGGAATATTTGTTTGTTCATTAAAAGCTAGGGCACGACGTTCATGAAAGAACTGAACATCAGCATCTTTTGGATGATGTAGGTCACCTTGCTGTGGGTGCTTTAGAACAGCTTTCACTTTAACAAGATAATGCATCGGCCGAATATCGGTAATTTCCCCAATATATTTTCCTGTTTTGTAAATCCCAGTTACGATATCTCCAATCATTCGTTCTTCCATTTAAAATCATTCCTTTTAATCAGTAGTTTATGATATGTTCATCATAACATGTTCAAATAACAATCACATTTGTAATTTGCGAAAAGCTTGCTATAGTAATAAGGAAAGGTTGTGAATATATGGAGCAGCTTCAATTTATAGTAGGGTTATTTCTATACTTCCCAGAGGATAAAACAGAGTATATACCAGCAGTTATCACTATGGTTATTTTTGGAATCGGAGCGTTTTTTGCCTTTCGTTTTATCGTAAAAGTATCAAAGAAAGAGGAAGGAGAAGTGGACAAGCATTTCCAACAATCAGTTAAAAGTGAAGAAAAGGAATAACTGCAAAATGGTCTGACCCTTTACATCCAAGCTTTGGAAAAGGATCAGACCTAACTTATCCTAACGTAATATTATCTGCATTCTTATGTCAATGCATGAACGAGGCGTTTAAGTCCTTCCTGTAATGTTTCCTTTGGACAAGCGATATTCATGCGGAGGAAGCCAGCACCGTTTTCACCAAATTTTGAACCTGGCTCTAATGCTAATTTCCCCTTTTTATAAAGTAATTCCTTTATTTCATCATCTGTTTTATGTAGACTTCTAGCATCTATCCAAATTAAATAAGTAGATTCAGGTCTCATAACGTTTAACTGTGGCAGTTTTTCGTTTATAATGTTTTCTACTTCAGTAACATTTTCCTCTAAGTACGTAATTAATTCATCAAGCCAGTCATTACCGTGTTTATATGCGGCTTCCATCGCATCTGTTCCAAGTGTATTTAATCCAAATAACCCATGTAGCTGAAGAGTTGAATTGAATTTTCTTCTTAGAGATGCATTCGGAATGATGAGTGCAGATGCCTGTAAGCCAGCAAGGTTGAATGTTTTACTAGGTGCAATGCATGTTATTGTATTTTCAGCAATTTCTTTACTAATCGATGCGATAGGTGTGTATTCATTACCGAATAATAATAAATCAGAGTGAATATCATCTGAGATAATTAACACCTCATGCTTTAAACACAATTCTCCTATTTTTGTTAATTCCTCTTTACTCCAAACTCTACCTCCAGGATTATGGGGATTACAGAGGATAAACATTTTTGTATTTGGATCTGCAAGCTTTGCTTCTAAATCATCAAAATTGATTTCATAACGATGATGCTCATTTAGTAAAAGCTCGTTGTAAAGAACTTCACGTTTATGCTTTTTCGCCATTTCAAAAAAAGGATAATATACAGGTGGCTGCACGACAATTTTGTCTTCAGGTCCAGTATATGTTTGAATCGCCATACTAATAGCTGTTACGATTCCAGGGCTGTAGGTAAGGATATTCTCCTCTATTTCCCAATGATGGCGATTTTTCAACCAGCTTCGTATCGCTTTCTCTGTTCCTTCTCCTGGCATCGTATATCCGAATATCCCGTGGTCAGCTCGATTTTTAATCGCTTCGATGACCTCAGCTGGAGCGGGAAAATCCATATCTGCTACCCACATTGGCAAAATTTCTTCATCACCAAACATTTCCTTCGTATTCCACTTTACGGAATTTGTTTCTCTTCGATTTATGATTTCATCAAATCGATTCACCTTTCACACCTCGCTTAAGTATTTTTTAATTATTCTGTTCTTGTGTCTAGCTCCACGCCAAGCCGATAAAGAGCACCTTCTATTCTGATTCGGTTTGTTTCCCCTAGGCTAAACGAGGCGCTTTCACATTTCTAATTGTTCTCTTTCATCATATATATGTTACAATGACAGTGCAAAAAATAAGATTTAAAAAGGTGAAAAAATGGAAGCTCAACAAACGAATCTTAAATTAATGGAAATCTTACTACAATGGGATCCTCTCGGGTATGGAGAAGGAAGCTATGAAACGGAAGTTGTTGATGTGTTACAAGCAGTGTATGCCTTTGATGATGAAATGCTGCTTGCTAGAAAAATTCAAGCGATTTATGAGTTTTCATTTGAAGAAATCATTCCACTCCAGACATGTGAAAAACTTGCGAGGCAATTACTATTTATTAAACAGACGAGTAGCTGTGAAATTTAAATATTTTGGTGAGAGTGTAAACATTCTCTCTAGAATAAATAAACTTATATAGCGCGCCAAGCCCCAATCTGATCTAAAAGCATTTTTGTAAATGGATTTGATCCTTGTTAGGGGCTAAGTAAGGCGCAATTTTTTTAATTAGCATGGCAGAAGTCGAGAATCTTTTCCGTTACATATTCAGGACGCTCCTCAGGAACTAGGTGTCCAGTGTCCTTTAATGAATAGAAGATCGAATTAGGTAAATCATTTTTTAATCGTTCACCGATATGAACTGGCACAACTTTGTCTTCATTTCCCCAAATGAGGAGACTTGGCTGTTCAATACGCTTTAATTCCTCTGGTGCTAAATCTCCTTCATGGTCACGAATCATTCGATTCAAAGCTCTAAATATCCCATTGTCATGAAATGGCTCTAAATATCCTTGCATCATTTCTTCATCGATAAGTGAACGGTCATAAACAACATTATATAAGTTTTTTAGGACGCCTTGTTTTGCAAGCCAATGTTTGATACCTAAATAAAAGTAGGGTATATATGAGCCGAATTTTAACGTTCCGCTAATCCGTTTCATATAGCTTGAGCTGCATAGGAGGATAACCTTTTCAAATAAGTCTGGTCTTTCCTTAGCTGCTACGAGAGAAACTTGTCCACCCATCGAATGACCTAAAATAAACGCCTTTTTGATACGCAAACTTTCAACTAATTGAATGACTAGCTTTGCCATATTTGAGTAGGAATGAACAAACCTTGTTGATTTTTCTGATTTTCCAAATGGAGGTAGGTCGATCGCAAGCAAATTAAATTCATTCTTTAGCATAGGGATAATTTTTCGATAGCAAAAGGTTGAAGACAAGAAACCATGTAATAAGACAAGGGTTGGCTTTGATGGGTCCTTTTCATAAACCTCATAATGCACATTCACGCCAAGAATTTTCATTGTATTTGCATAATAATGATTCTCCATATTATTCACTCCATTTTTCCTATAAATAGTATGGTAATATATGATAAAATTAAGTTTTACTCAGGTAAATATCATAATTCTTACGGGCTAACAAAATGGAATAAAGGAAGGTAAGCTTATAAGAGCCCAGAGCAGGTAAATGAAAAATAATCCACTAATTGTTGTTAGTTTTAGCTTAGCATAAGGAAAAAACACCTGTAAAAACTTACCCGTAATTCTTTTGTCTAATCGTAGGAAAAAGGATTTTTAAGTGGTATAATTATCTGAAGATTTGAAAAGTGGGAGTGGTGAAAATGAAGTTTACAGACAAGGAAGTCGAGATTTTAGAAATCTTAGAAAATGACTGTCGCTTATCTGCGGAACAAATCGCCAAAATGATTGATTTAACTGAGGAAGAAACGAAAAAAATTATAAAAAACCTTGAAGACCAACGGATTATCGTTGATTATACTGCGCAAGTGAACTGGCGAAAGGTTGATGGCCATGAAGGTGTTAAAGCGATGATTGATGTAAAGGTGCAGCCTAAGCGCGGTGTCGGATTCGATGAAATCGCAAGTCGTATCTATCGTTTTAATGAAGTAAAATCTGTTTATTTAATGTCAGGAGCTTACGACCTGTCCGTTATTATAGAAGGTAAATCGATGTCTGCAATTGCTCAATTTGTATCAGAGAAACTTTCGACATTAGACTCTGTCTTATCAACTACAACTCATTTTATCTTAAAAAAATATAAGCATGATGGCACAATATTTGAGCAAGATGATGAGGATAAGAGAATTGTGGTGTCCCCATGATTGAAACATCACATTACCTCTCAAGTTCAGTCAAGGATTTAAAACCTTCAGGAATTCGTAAGTTTTTTGATTTAGCAGCAGGTATGGAAGGTGTCATCTCGTTAGGGGTAGGTGAACCTGATTTTGTTACCTCATGGAATATTAGGGAAGCATGTATTCTTTCACTTGAGCAAGGCTATACATCCTATACAGCTAATGCTGGTTTATTAGAATTAAGAAGAGAAATTAGTGCTTATTTGCAAGAGACAACAACAGTTCAATATGATCCCGAAACTGAGCTATTAGTAACCGTTGGTGCGAGTCAGGCGCTTGACCTTGCATTAAGAGCGATTATTAATCCTGGTGATGAAGTAATTGTCATTGAGCCGAGCTTTGTCTCCTATGCTGCTCTCGTTTCGTTAGCAGGCGGTGTACCTGTTCCGATTCACACAAAAGGAGAAATGGAATTCAAGCTTCAGCCAGATGAGCTAGAAGAAGCAATAACGAACAAAACAAAAGCGATTATTTTATGTTCACCGAATAACCCGACTGGAACGCTTTTAAATAAAGAAGAACTAACGAAAATTGCGAGTATCATTGAGAAGTACGATTTGCTTGTGATTTCGGATGAAATTTATGCTGAGCTAACGTATGATGAAGCATACTCAAGCTTTGTTTCTATTGAAGGAATGGCTGATCGAACTTTGCTCATCTCTGGTTTTTCAAAAGGATTTGCGATGACAGGCTGGCGTTTAGGCTATGTTGCTGCACGTCCAGAGTTTTTAAGCGCAATGTTAAAAATCCATCAATATTCAATGATGTGTGCACCGACAATGGCACAATATGCTGCAATTGAGGCGATGAAAAATGGCAAAGAGGATGTTCTTCATATGAAGAAAAGCTATAAACAGCGCCGCAATTTATTTGTTAGTGCATTAAATGATATTGGTTTAACATGTCATGTTCCTGGTGGTGCGTTCTATGCATTCCCATCAATTCAAAGTACAAATCTCACTTCAGAGGAATTTGCTGAGCAATTGTTAAAAGAAGAAAAGGTTGCGGTTGTTCCTGGTAGTGTATTTGGGGAAAGCGGTGAAGGCTATGTGCGTTGTTCCTATGCATCATCACTTGACCAGCTCCAAGAAGCATTAAAAAGAATGCAACGCTTTGTGCAAAGCCGATCTTAATACAAAAAAAGCTGACCATATATTGGCCAGCCATATAGAGAAACAAAAGGGGGAATACTAGAAAGCCTTATGCTAGTATTTATTCCCCTTTTTTGTTTGTTTTAAACAACATATCCAGAAATTCCTCATGTTCCTCTTATATATATTCTTCAAAATGTACTCCTATGAAACAATTTAATTGCAAGTTCCGTTTAATATGTAGAAAAAAAGGGGGGTAGACGAATGACAGAGGAAGAGCTAATAAAAAGGGCGCAACAAGGAAATATGGTTGCATTTGGGCAACTAGTGGAAATGTACTATCCGACTGTTGAAAGATTCGCCTATCAATTAGGCAATCGCCATGATGAAATAGAGGACATTACACAGGAAGTATTCATTCGTGTCTACCGTTTTCTTGATCAATTCTCAAAAGCAAAATTTTCAACGTGGTTATATAAAATAACGCTAAATGTTACCCGAGATTTTGCAAGAAAGCGTCAATCCAACATCCGTAAAGTATTTAAAATTCAACAAAATACGAAAAAGGATGACTATGTCGAAATTGAATCAGCGGTGATCCAAAATGAAGAGGACCGAACGCTGCATATAGCTATTCAAATGCTTGATGAAAAATACCGTGTTCCGATTATACTATTTTATTTTCATGATAAAAAATATGAGGAAATAGCTGAAATAATGGGGGTAACATTATCAACGGTTAAGACGCGAATTTTACGTGGGAAGACGATGCTAAAAAAACTAATCGAAGAGCAAAATAGGAAGGAAGGTGACATTCATGGATGATAAACAATTTGAAGAACGGATGATGCAATTAAAGAAATCCTATGAAAGCATTCCGACAAAATCTGCTCCAGATGCAATAATGAAGCATATTGTTCAGCAGGAGAAGCCAAAGAAAAGAAAAACGTTTAAACTTCCATATGTCGCTTCTTTCATAGGAGTATTACTCATAGGTGGATTAATTGGAGGGCAACTTATTTCACAACAGAGCCTTCTATCTGACAATGAAGAGAAGAATTCTGCCAAAATTACAACAGAACAAGTTGAGTCAGCTAAAAATGAAATTCGCGGTCTCTTTGAACGAAAGGTCGATGAACTGGGAGAAAAGCTTGATTTCGCTCAAGTTGAACAGTACCGGTTTATCCAGGATGTTGAAGAGACAGTTGATAGATTTGAGGAAAGAAGCAGCTATAAAAACGAAAAAGAACTAAAAACATATATGAAAAAGGTCGAAGAGGAAATTAATCGAAGAGTTTCCTTACCAAATGAAGAATATGCATATATAAAAAAGAAAGTAGAGGATAACGAAACTATTCAGGATGATTTTATTTTAGATTACTTAGATAAATTAGATGCAATGAGTGAAAACTTCACGAGTGAATGGCGACTTGAATATAATAGTGGAGATGTAATGCCAACAAAAGAAAATGTAGAAGGACTAAATAATAAAAATCTCTCCGTTGTGTCCAAAGAAATTACAAATTTTGCAGATGAAATAGTGACCTATGGATATCGTTTTAACTTAGAGGGTGAGGGGAGTATTTCGATTCAAATTAATTTGGATAAAATCGTAAAAGACTTTACAGGCCATATAAGTGACGAATTGGAAAGCTATTTATATTTAAAAGACTATGTTCAAGATGTACTAGATATATCAAAAGAGCAATATGATGATGAAAATATGTTAAAGCATATTGTCCACCTTGAAACATTTATTTTACAAAATGAGAACTTTAGAAATAAAGAAGATTTAAAAAAGGTATATCATGCTGCATTAACACATCTTATATTTGATATGGACATAGATTTGCTAAATAAATTTACAACACAATATCCGGATGCGTTAACAACTGAGGTTGTGAAGATGGCTTTACAACATCGCTCCACAAATAGAGCAGTGAACGATGAATTAAAATTGAAGATTATTTCGGCAATTCCAGCTGAATTAAGGCCGATTTTTCAATTTGAAGCGATGTATTTGTTGCCATTGCCTGATTATTTGGAGCGGAAATATAAGGAGTTTAAAGCAAGTAAGGATTATAATTCATTGTATACATTTCAAGCATTTAAAGGTACTTATCAATTTTCAATTGTAAGAATTTACTTATATGCCATTATGCAAGAGGATTACGAAACAGCCTATGCTCTTTCATATAATGGAAAGGTTAATGGGAAGGATGCTACACTACCTGATTTTAATACATTTAAAACTGAAATGAGCTCATGGCGAGTAGAGAATGAACAATTATTAAATGATCTTGTATATGTAGATGAAGGGCAGTATGGCGGGGGACTCATCTTTCTTTATACTTTCATAAACGATAATGGTGAAAAGCTTTTTCTTGAAATGCATGTAGATGAAAATCTTCTTCCTAAAATTGTCTATCCACCATCTTCCTAAAGAGGAGCGCCCAAAGTGGCGCTCCTTACGTTATTGTTATAGAGACATTGGGTATACTAATGAAAGACAATAAATCTTTTTGAATTATACCTATTGTTGTGGTATAATTTTATATTGCGTATAAATGGACATATAAATATAAGAAATTAGGAGTGTTATCATGACAACAAAATATGAAGTAGGTAGCGTGCATACAGGTAAAGTAACAGGAATTCAACCATACGGAGCATTCGTTGCTCTTGACGAAGAAACACAAGGTTTAGTTCACATTTCTGAAATTACTCACGGTTTTGTAAAGGATGTTAACGAGCATTTAAAATTAAATGACGAAGTTCAAGTGAAAGTCCTTTCTATTGACGAAAATACAGGGAAAATCAGCTTATCAATTCGTGCAACTCAAGAAGCACCTGTTGAAGAAAAGAAGGAAGCACCAAGAAAGCCTAAAAAGCGTCAAGCGACTGTGAAAACAGAAACAGAAACACCACAAGGATTCAATACGTTAAAAGATAAGCTTGAAGAATGGATCGAGCAATCAAAACGCGAGGAAGTTAATAAATAATCTTGATACGGTTAAAAAGGATACCTTTATCATTAAGCCCATTGCGTTGCAATGGCCTTGTGATAAGGTATCCTTTTTTGCAAGGTAAGAAAGTATAACATTTTGAACTTAGTTTTAGTGTCTAGCTCCAGCGCCTAGCCCCTCGAGGTCATAAGTCAATTTGGAATTGAAGGCAAAGAACGCCTTCTATTCCAAATCGCCTTATGCTTGTCGGGGCTGATCAAGGCGCTTGCGCTTTTCTTATTTGGGAGTTAGGTAAACTCGTCATTTAACGGAAAGGATACGAGATCCCACGTTCTCCTATATTTATGAAAAAAAGAAATAAAAAAGAGCCAACACGTCATCTTGTTAGCTCTTCTTTTAGAAGCTTAATTTTAGAAGCTTATCGAGCTTCAGGACGAGGCTCTCTCGCTACTTCTTCAGATGGTTTAAAGAGTAATCCAAGGTTAATTAAACCAGCAATTCCAACTAAGCCATAAATCACTCTAGAAAGAGCTGTATCATCCCCAAAAATGGCTGCTACTAAGTTGAAACCAAAAAATCCTATAAGTCCCCAGTTGATTGCGCCAATAATGGTTAACACTAATGCGATACGTTGAATTGCGCTCATATGCAACCTCCTAAAATATTTTCATTGCATGATTAGAATGTGATAAAAAGGTAAATCCTATTCGTTGGAAATTGTTGTGTGAAGCACTTTTCTTTACAAGAAATAAATGACTAGACATAATTTAAGTATGGAGGCGATAATGAATGGATAATTTTACATACTATAACCCGACAAAATTGATTTTTGGTAAAGGGCAAGTTGAGCAATTAGCTATAGAAGTACCATCATATGGCAATAGAGTATTGCTAGTTTATGGTGGAGGCAGTATTAAACGTAATGGACTTTATGACCAAGTTGTTAATATTTTAAAAGATAAGGGAATTGAAACTTTTGAACTATCAGGTGTTGAACCAAATCCGAGACTTTCAACTGTACAACGTGGTGTGGACATCTGTAAGAATGAGAATATTGACTTTTTACTAGCAGTTGGTGGCGGAAGTGTCATTGATTGTACAAAAGCAATTGCAGTAGGTGCGAAGTATGAAGGGAATCCATGGGATATTGTGACGAAAAAACATATTCCAACAGAAGCATTACCATTTGGAACAGTGCTTACAATTGCTGCTACTGGTTCTGAAATGAATTCAGGCTCAGTTATTACAAATTGGGAAACGCAAGAAAAGTATGGCTGGGGAAGCCCGCTAGTATTCCCTAGATTTTCTATCCTCGATCCGGTAAATACATTCACAGTTCCGAAAAACCAAACAATTTATGGAATTGTTGATATGATGTCACATGTGTTTGAGCAATATTTTCATCATACAAAGAATACACCGTTACAGGATAAATTTTGTGAATCAACATTAAGAACTGTTATTGAAGCTGCGCCAAAATTAGTTGAAGACTTAGAAAATTATGAGCTGCGCGAAACGATTCTTTATGCTGGAACAATCGCATTAAATGGTCAGCTGCAAATGGGCTATCGCGGTGACTGGGCAACACATAATATTGAACATGCAGTTTCAGCAGTTCACGACATTCCACACGGTGGCGGCTTAGCGATTCTATTTCCTAACTGGATGAAGCATACGATGTCAGAAAACGTTGATCGTTTTGTACAAATGGCGGTAAACGTATTTGATGTAAATCCTAACGGAAAGGATAAAGAAACAATCGCAACTGAAGGAATTGAGAAACTTCGTGAATTTTGGAGCAGTATTGGCGCACCAAGCCGCTTAAAGGACTATGATATCGGTGAGGAAAGCATTGATGTCATGGCTGATAAAGCAATGGCAAATGGTGAATTTGGTAATTTCAAAAAGCTAACGAGAGATGATGTTGTAGCGATTTATCGAGCTTCCTTATAAATTTAAGCTACAGAGTGGATGCTACTCTGTAGCTTAGCTATTTTTTATGTGAGTAATCCAGCTTCTAACTCTTATTCCATAAAATGAAAGTTCAGACAATTTTCTTTGTTGTTTACGCTTACATTAATAACTTAGCTTGATTTACTAGAGTAGTTTAGATAAAGTGAAGATAGTTATAATAATATTGAAGTATATGGAGGAAATGTTTTATGACACATGTACGTTTTGATTATTCTAATGCATTAACTTTTTTTAACGAACATGAAATTACATACTTACGTGATTTTGTAAAGGTAGCTCATCACACAATCCATGAGCAAACTGGAGCTGGAAGTGATTTCTTAGGCTGGGTTGATCTGCCAAAGAACTATGACAAGGAAGAATTTGCTCGCATTCAAAAAAGTGCAGAAAAAATTAAATCTGATTCAGATGTACTTCTTGTAATTGGAATCGGTGGCTCATATTTAGGAGCTCGTGCAGCGATTGAAATGCTAAACCATTCTTTCTACAACTCTTTATCAAAAGAGCAACGAAAAACTCCACAAGTCATTTTTGTTGGAAATAATATTAGCTCTACATATATGAAGGATTTACATGATCTACTTGAAGGAAAAGACTTCTCAATTAATGTCATTTCTAAATCAGGTACAACAACAGAGCCTGCTTTAGCATTCCGTATTTTCAGAAAGCTTCTAGAAGAAAAATATGGTAAAGCAGAAGCAAAACAACGTATCTATGCAACAACTGATAAAGCACGCGGTGCATTAAAGACATTAGCAACAGAGGAAGGCTATGAATCATTCATTATTCCTGATGATGTCGGCGGTCGTTATTCTGTTTTAACAGCTGTTGGCTTACTTCCTATCGCAGTAACAGGTGTTGATATTGAAGCGATGATGAAGGGTGCTGCTGCAGCAAGTGAAGACTTTGGTAAGTCTGAGCTAGAAGAAAACCCAGCATACCAATATGCGGTTGTTCGTAACGTTCTTTACAACAAAGGAAAAACAATTGAAATGCTTATTAATTATGAGCCAGGTCTTCAATATTTTGCTGAATGGTGGAAGCAATTATTTGGTGAAAGTGAAGGAAAAGACCAAAAAGGAATTTATCCTTCTTCTGCAAACTTCTCAACAGACCTTCACTCATTAGGTCAATACGTACAAGAAGGTAGACGTGACATTTTTGAAACAGTTATTAATGTTGAAAAACCACGTCATGAACTTCTTGTTGAAAAAGAAGATAGCGATTTAGATGGCTTAAATTATTTAGCAGGAAAATCTGTTGACTTCGTTAACAAAAAAGCATTCCAAGGAACAATGCTTGCACATACTGATGGAGGAGTGCCTAACTTAGTTGTTTCCATTCCAGAGATGGACGAGTATACATTCGGCTACCTAGTGTACTTCTTTGAAAAAGCATGTGCAATGAGCGGATACTTATTAGGAGTGAACCCATTCGACCAACCAGGTGTTGAGGCGTACAAAGTAAATATGTTCGCATTACTTGGCAAACCTGGCTTTGAAGAGAAAAAAGCTGAATTAGAAGCACGCTTAAATAAATAAACAAAAAAAGAAGCTGTCCTTGAGTCAAAATTGACCAAGGACAGCTTCTTTTTTTGTTCAAAAAGGTGAAATACTTTCAATTTCCGGAGAATACTTTCATTTAAGAAAAAATACTTCCAAATCTAGGGTGAATACTTACATAAAAATAAAAATACTTTCAATCTTTAAAAGTTACTTTCAAATCACGAATTTACAAATAAATGTTGAAGTAACTCCTTATTCTTTTCTTCAAAACGACTGTTATGTGACGAAACTCTTGCTTTAGCAGGTGAGTTAGGGTCTAAGTACATTTTCGCTTGATTTACTGCATTTGCTGCATCGGCAAATGCCCCAAGGATAAGATGCACTTTACCGTCAAATGAAAGAATATCGCCTGCTGCGAAAAGTCCCTCAATAGATGATTGTGCCTTGCTGCTACCCTTTACATAGAACTCGTCAACAAGCTCAATTTGTAATGGACTTTCTTTAATAAAAGAAAGCTCTCGTTCAAAACCATAGCTAATGATAACATCATCAATTTCAATTGCTGATTCCTTGCCTGTAAGCTTGTTTTCAAGTATAACTGAGCGAATCTTTGTGTTATCTGTAGTAGAAACAAATTTTTTGATTGTTGTATTTACGTGTTTTTCATGAGGGTATTCGTTTAAAAGTGAAAGCTGGGCCTCGTGACAATCGAATTTGTCTCGTCTATGAACAATATGTAGGCTTTTAACAACAGGTGCGATACTAACTGCCCAATCAATTGCTGAATTCCCCCCGCCACAGATAACGACATCTTTGTTTTTAAATTTACTTAAGCTTTGCACTACATAATGAAGATTCGTTACCTCAAAACGATCGGCACCTTCAATGTCTAATTTAATTGGCTTTAGAATCCCGCCACCAACAGCTAAAATGACGGTTTTGCTAAAATGCTGTTTTCCGCTTTCTGCCGTCAATATAAAAGTATCAGCCGTTTTTTCGATTCGAATGATTTTTTCATTTAGGACAACCTCAGGGTCAAAGGTTAATGCTTGTTGAACCATTTGCTTAATTAATTGTTCACCAGTAACTGGTGTAACCGCACCGACATCCCAAATCATTTTCTCTGGGTAAACGTGGACTTTACCACCTAAATTTGGTTGGAAGTCAATAATTTTTGTCTTCATTTCTCGCATTCCGCTATAAAATGCAGAATAACAGCCTGCTGGTCCACCACCGATAATCGTTACATCAAATAGCTCTTCATGATTTATCAATATTGTGCACGCTCCTTCGTTTTCTTTTCTTTCATATAAATTGTTAAATCCTCACTAAAAAGCCGAAAAAGTATGTTCATGAAGATAGATGTGAGGATGTGAATATAAGTTTTTGATAACGTTTAATATGATAATGATTCTCAATATCATTATCTGTTGTTTCATTTCAATTGTCAATATTGTTTTATAATGGACGATTAAGCATGTTTTTTACGTAATAGGAAAATCTAATTGAAAAAGGGGGTTTTATTATGCTTGAAATACAATCAAGGCTAGAAGGAAAAGCATTTCCTTTATATGAGCTCGAACAAAAATTAAAGCCTTTAGGGTATGATATAGGCGGGAATTGGGAATATGATCATGGCTATTTAGATTATAAAATCGATTCCGAGGTTGGCTATCAATTTTTAAGAGTCCCGTTTCAAGCTATTAATGGAGAGCTTGATACACCAGGAGTAGAGGTTCAAATCGGTACACCTTTTCTGTTGTCACATAAATATCAAATTGGCTTAGATGATCACGCTCGTATCGGGAATGTGAGTGCATCATTTAACCAGTTTCAGGAGCCGGAGGATAAAGATGCAACCTTCCCAAGTGAATATATCGAGAATGGGAAGGAGCTTGTTAAGCAGCTTGAGGATACGCTGCTATAGTTAATGGCTAAAGACAATTAATGAGTCTTCATTCTCGATTGTATAGGTGAGGGGTGGATTTAGTTTCGTTTCCTCTCCTTTTTTTATGCCAATTAAAATCGATTCATTTTCTAATAACTCATGGCTGATCGTCCGAAAGGTCTTACCGACATCTTCCCGTTTTACAGGGATGATTTGAAAAAGATTTCCTTTTGCTGGATTTAATTCGGAATAAACCTGGGACAATCCGTTTTTCGCTAAATAACTGCTCATAATAAAGTGACTTGTTAGCTTATACGTTTTGATAATTTCATCAGCACCTGCTCGATTCGCATTATTCGTTTGTTTCTCTGTCAAAACCTCAATGACACAATACAAGCTTGGGTTAACACCTTTTAATGTAAGGAGTACAAGTATTGAATTCATATCAGCGTCATGCTCATTTTTATTTTGGTCAGCAGTAATAATTGCTGCATCTGCATATGTAATATTCGCTTTGGCTAAAACTCGTTCATCTGTCGGATCGCCTTTAACAAAGTAAACATTTTCTATAAGTGGTCCACTTTTTAATGTTTCATCAATTAAGACAATTTGCTTGTATGGTTTAACGGAATGCAATGAATCGATCATTTCTTTTACCTTTTCGTTCCAGCCAATTAAAATCACATGGTTGCTCCCTTTAAAGGTTAAATCCCCTTCGACATAAGCATGCTGTTTTCGAATTGCTGCTGCTGAAATCGTTGCGAAGTACGCACTAACCATACTAGCTCCGATCATAATCATAATCATCGCAATAATTCTACCACCAATTGTTTCTGGGGAATAATCGCCAAAGCCAACTGTAGATACCGTAACTAGCGCCCACCAGATTCCATCAAATGTAGAGGGGAATTCAGTAGGTTCAACAAAAGAAATAATTGTGCCAAATACTAGAATGATAAGGATGACGACAAATGAGATTTGAAAATAGAGCGGCCACTTAAGCCATTGAATCATTGTTTTGTTTGATTTGGTCATTAATCTCCATCCTTTCCTTTCTTATTATTCGGTAAGAAGGATAGTATCTCCCTAATAATTGTATTTATTTTTGTTGTAACTTCATCTTTTCCGTATACATCAATGGCGCGTTGGATCGTTTCGATCGTTTCATCAGTAAACTCAATTAGTGGCTTATCTTCCTCTGAATCATTATAAAAACCGATAAAAGTATCTAAGCCTTCATTCATTTTATCAATTGCTTCACTTAGCAGTTTTTTTTCATCTTCACTTACTTTCAAGTGACCACCACTTTCCTTGACATCAATCTTTTTCCATTAGTAGTATGTTCAATTCTTCCTATTCTTATTGAGTAGAACTGTTTGTACAACTTAAAAACAAGCAAATTTCAATGTCTTTTTCTAGTGACGACTTTTCATGTATAGTAATAAATAGATGAAGGTTGACTTATTTCATGAAAAGAGGGAAGTGTCACATGCTAATCAAACATGAATTAATAACAAATGATCGCGATGAAATGGTAGAGGTGACTAGTTTAGTTCAAAGTGATGTCAGCAAAACTGGTCTACAAGAAGGTACTGTTCTTATTTATTGTCCACATACAACAGCTGGTATTACGATAAATGAAAATGCTGATCCTGATGTAAAAACAGATATGATTCGCCGCTTCGATGAAGTATATCCATGGGATGATGAAAAGGATTTACATATGGAAGGAAATACGGCAGCACATATGAAGGCCAGTACGGTAGGAGCTTCCCAAACCGTTATCGTTACAGGAGGAAGATTATTATTAGGTACTTGGCAAGGAATTTATTTTTGTGAATTTGACGGTCCAAGAAGGCGTACATTTTATGTGAAAATTCAAGGGGAATAAGACATGACATAAAGTTGACCCCTTTAAATAAATAGGGGTCAACCTTAGCTTTAAGTAAATCTCCCTTTGAAACTAGAGATAAAAGGTAACCTGACCAATTTTCCCGACAATTTCATTTGCTGCAAGGAAGCGGGGAAGAGGCTCCTCTATAGAGCGAGGTGAAAACTGAAAAAGATAGCGATCATCTAGCCGAGTGACCTGTGATAATAAATACGCAGATTGTGTTGCATATGGCTTGCGTCGTTTATTTAATGCCTCGATCATTTCTTCTGATGTTTTGATTCCGACTCCGTGGCCATAAAACGTTCCATTCCCTAAATCGATTGCGTTTTCTCCACGCCAATATGATTTATTAGGATCAAATTCCGGATTATTAAAGTAGACGCAGTCACCAGGCAAATAATCATTTCCTCTAGTTGTTACAATCGGTAAATCCTCATCAGAACGCCAATCCCTTAAATAAATTCCTTGATACAACCGATTAAATAGACTGTTACCGAATACCTGAAGAACAGCTTTATAAAAGATAATAACGATTGCAGTTGCGCATTCAAAGCCATATTGTTTTCCGTTGACAAAAATATCATGGATCGCATTTGATGGCTGAACCCCATTTCTTAATTGAAATCCGCCGGTTCTCGTTAATATCCAATATCGTGCATTACATTTAGAATCCTCGAATACCGTAAACTCCGCCTTGCTTGCGAGTAACTCTTTTGCAGCTTGAATAATCGCTGATCGCAGCTTTAGCGTAAAATGAAAATGCTCGAGATTATAAAAGGAATATGTTGTTTGATAGTTTGCCATTCTATTAATCATTTCGTTTTCAACTGCTGTATTTGAGGGGGTTTTAAGCTGTAGAGCGTATGCGGCCGTATTTCCAATGAAAATCATCGACTCCCTCCTTTCTCATGCTCTCTAATATATATGGGGGAGAAGGGAGAAAATAGTAATAGAACTTAAACTTTTATAAGAAAGAAAAGCAATTGGCTCCATAGATGTGAAGGGGAATTTTCTATGGAGCTTATGCTTGTAGAGGCTGGACAAGGCGCTTCCGCTTTTCTAAATTGTCTAGCTCCAACTCCTAGCCCCTCGAGGTCATAAGTCAAGAAAGAATAGAAGGTAAAGAACACCTTCAATTCTTTCTCGCCTTATGCTTGTCGGGGCTGAACGAGCCGCTTCTGCTTTTCTTAAACCCGGTGGTTTTCTGGAATTTCTGTTTGTTCAAAGTTTGTTACAAGCTTTTTAAGATTTGTGTGGAGCTCATCTCCTGTGATTGGGAATCCATGACCTGTTATTGCGATTTGTGGTTCCAATGCTTCGATTGCTTTGACAGATGCAAATGCCGCTTGCCAATCGGTTGTGAAATAAGGGGGTGGACCGTGCATTTCTTGTTTTTGCGTCAACACTTCATATAATGATTCCTGCTCAACATTTGTTATCGCATCGCCAGCAATTAACGCTCTGTCTGAATCTCTGAAAAGTGAAATATGTCCTGGTGTATGTCCTGGTGTTCGGATGTAACGCCAATTTGGAAGTGGAGGGATTTTTCCATCATCACCTAATAGCTGTAAATTAGAGCTAATGTTAATGCTATGTCTTGGAAACATTGGCGACATTTTTGCGACGAGACCTTCCACTTCGTTGTTTGGTGGTGGATAATCCTCTTTTCCAGTTAAGTACGGCTCCTCTAATGGGTGTGCATAAATAGGGACATCCCATTTTTGTAGTAATTGCTCGATTGCACCGACGTGATCGAAATGTCCATGTGTAAGGATGATGTTTGTAAGCTTACATCCCTTACCGAATCTCTTTTCAGCCTCCTGAATAATCATTTCTCCAGAGCCAGGCATACCTGCATCAACTAATATAAATGTATTGCCTTCATTAGGATTCCCGATAAAACAAACATTCACAATTTGGACATTGAAGCAATAAAGATCAGGCATGACCTCGATACCAAGTCCACTCGAAATCGATGTTAATGGCATTTTTTCCAATTCATTTACCTCCAATTTGTCATATCTAATTTAGTATTTCATAAAGTGTTATGGAGTATGACAAGCAATAAAAATGAATGGATAGATTGACAAATACCAATGACCATTTTATAGTTAAACACGTGAATAGTTAAATTGTTTAACTAAAATGCGTTTTAAGCATGAGTTATTAAAAATAAAGCCTGAAGTAATAGCAGGCATGTAAGAACAAAAGGAAGGTGGCTCCCTTCATGGATGAAAAACTGATCGAAGAATTAATTAATCGGTATATTAATGTTTCCTTCTCCGTAACAAAAAGTGGGGAAAATCTTATCAAGGGAATCATTGGGGATTTTATTACGTACGATCAACAGTACACATTGCGCTACATTTACTTACATAAGAGATGCACTTCCACTGAATTAGCGGAAGTTTTTCAGGTGAAGAAAAGTGCAATCACTGCGATTATTAATCGACTTACAGAAAAGGAATTAATTAAACGAACAAGGGATGAATCAGACCGCAGAGTGATTTATTTGACTCTTACGGAC
>NZ_CADEPK010000078.1 GCF_902829255.1 Metabacillus niabensis
TTTTTGATTAACTTATCTATTGGTAATTTTATTCGATTCGAAACTAAGTAATAATTAAAATAATACTTAAAAATAATCTTATAAAAATACTTTAATGAGCTAATTGTATAGTGAGAATATTTTTTCGAAATGATTAGGAGATTTTATGAGAAAGAAAAATCATAAAAAAATAATCAACCTGTTGCTTTGGACTTTGTTATTGTGTGGGACATTATTTTTATTTCACGAGCCAATAAAAAATCTGCTTGTATCGTTCGGAATAAACACAATAGGAATTGACAAGATAAGTGCCGACGATATTAAAAAAAATAATGGTAAGAATAGTTCATTTGATTTTGATGAAGTACAAGAACTAGATTTAAGAACAATTCTTATGGCAAATTTAAATAAAAATGATATTACAATTATTGGTGGAATTAGTATCCCAAGTGTAAATTTGAATTTACCAATTGGTAAAGGAACTTCAAAGTATACATTAGCTTTAACGGCTGGAACTTTGAAAGAGGAACAAGTAATGGGTGAGGGAAATTATGCTTTAGCAGGGCATCATATGAAACGTGACGATTTGCTGTTCAGTCCTTTATATAATGTTGAAAAAGGAGCAGCCGTATATTTAACAGATTTAAATTACATATATGAATATAAAATATATGAGCAAAGAACGATAGAAGCAACAGATGTTGAAGTGATTGACGATATAGAAGGGGAGACGGTTTTAACCCTTATAACATGTGATGATGATGGTGAGACTAGATTATTAACGAGAGGTCACTTTGTACAGAAAACGACTATTGATGAGGCAAAGAAAGAAGCAAGAGATGCATTTAAGCTAGAAGTAAATAATAAATAAACGCCAATTAATTACCCCAAAGGAGAGCTATTAATCCAATGGGGTATTTTTTTGTTCACAGGAAAAGAATGAGTGAATTTTGTATACATTCCGAGACTATAAATGTTCGATTAAATCTAAATAATATTGCTGCAAATCCTCCTTTAGTTTCACTGGCTCAATAATTTTAATAGATTTCCCAAAGCCTGCAAGATATGTCATGATAAAGCTTGTTTCATTAGTCTCATATGAACCTACTAGAAATGTTCCCTCTCTCTCATAAAGCAATTTCATAGATGGGTAATGCTCCTGTTTAAATCGTTCAATTCCCGCTTGATTTGTCATCAAACATTTAAAATGAATCGCAGTTTTTGAAGGTCTCCAAAGGGAATGGGCGTTTTCGAACGTAATGTCAATAAGCTTTTCATCTGGTTGAATCGTTGTTGCCTCAGCTGATGTGATTCGATCACAACGGAACACGCGATACGCTTTTTTATTCATATCATAAGCCTGACAATACCAATATCCCTTCATCGTATAAATGGCAATCGGGTGTATAATGCGAGTGCTTTTTTTACTCGTTGTTTGGTACGTAATTTGCAGCACAATATTTTTAACTGCTGCCATTAATAAAGTATCTAAATGTTCACTATCTTTGATTTGCCTTATATGATGAAACGAGATACGATTTTGCATCCTTTCAATTTCTTTACGTTGGTTTTCCGAAAGCTCATGTAAAAACTTATTGTGAATCGATTGAAAAGAGATTTGAAATGGTGTCGTCGAGAAGCTCTTAAGCGATTGCATTGCAAAATAAAGTGCATAGATTTCTTGGTTTGTAAATGAGATTGGTGGGAGCTGAATTTGAGTGAGTAAACGATATCCACCATACCGACCATATTCTGCGTAAATGGGTGCTCCAAGTTCTTCTAATGCAGCAATATCTCTAATTGCAGTTCTTTTTGAAATTTGAAATTGTTCCATTAGGTCACGAAGAGTAAATTGTTGTTTTTGATTAATAAAACGGAGCATTTGATTAAGCCGTTCTGATTTTTTCATTCTAATCCCTCTTAATGGTGCCTTTATATGTCACCTTTATTGATTATAGTTGTAAGTGTAATCAAAAATGACTAAGGAGGCAATAATATGAATTTTGAAGTGATTCCATTTTTATCGTTAAATGGTCAAGCTGCGGCAGCAATAGCATTTTATGAGGAATACCTGGGAGCGAAGGTTATTTTTAAGAAAACCTATCAGGAAATGAAAGAAATGGTGCCAAATTTCAGCTATGAAGAAGGAAAAGATGATTATATTACACACTCTGTTCTAGAAATAGGTAGAAATAAGCTTATGATTGCAGAAGAAGAAATGGATACGACGCAACCTTGGCAACAAGGGAATAGCTTTTCATTATGTATACAATCAAAGGATTACAACGAAATTGATAAATTATATAGGTCATTAACTAAACATAAAGAGGTAACAGTTTTAGCCCCGTTTGAAAAAAACTCATTTAGTCCAGGGTATGGAATTATTAGAGATCCATTTGGGGTTGTAATCCAGCTATGTGTAACCGTTCATGACTTTTAATTGAAAAAAATAAAAAGAGGATGTCTCGAAGTTATTAGCCCCTTAGCTTTGAGACATTTCTTTTTACTTAACAAAAATTTTTAGTTTAAAAAGAAGGATTGTAACGAGACGTTTTAGAATTTACATTAAGATGAATTCTCTATATCTTTTAATGTATGATAGAAAGATGGTTTCACATACATTGTTGCTTTTCGATAGTATTTACTTTTCGTTAAATAGAAAAAATAAATTTAAGCACATATTTTTCCTATATTTACTTTACCCTTTTTTAGGCTTTTGGTATGTTGGTATCATGAATGTTCCTACTAGAAAGCTTGCAAACGAAAGTCCTCTTATTAAATCGTAATTTCCATTAGACTTAAAGAATAAAACATTTAAACACATTGCTATCGCACCTATTAATAATAGAATTATCCCAATTACTTTTCTATTCATTATACATAACTCCTAACTTCTCTTTTTAATAAAGGCTATGTTAAAGATTATTGTTAATTTTTAAGCACTTAGTTGAGTGGAGCGGATACGAGACCCTATAGACACTTGAGCTAAAGCAGCCTGGACCGTCGGCGGAAAGCAAATGTCTACAGTGGAAATCAACAAACAAAGTTTAATAGAGCCTTAATTAATAATGTAATGACCTTGATTAGCTTAGACAAATCTTTCTAAACTACAACCACTTGAAATAGATAATAGGCATAAGTAATATTTTACTAAAAAAATACAAATATTGTCATACATAAAAACATTAAATTTGAGAAAAGAAGTAAAAAGAGTATGAATTCAATAGATTTTTTAATGGTTCCATTTATTCATCTCTTTTGAAGATTTAATAAACGCTAGAATTAAAAGAATCTGCTTCTGGGGGTGTTGACTCCAATTTACGGTTGTCCTTTTTGAAGGAGTGAAAAATTACTTAAGTACAAAAATAAAAGGTTGTGAAAAAATGAATACGGAAACAGAGCAAATATCGGGAAACTGGAAGAGGAATATTATCCTTTTTCTAAGTAGCCAAACAATATCTTTATTCGGATCAGCATTAGTTCAATATGCCATTATGTGGTATATTACGCTTGAAACAGAGTCAGGTGTTATGATGACCTTGTTCATTATCTGCGGCTTTATCCCGACATTCTTTTTATCTCCTTTTGCAGGGGTATGGGCAGATCGATATGATAGAAAACGATTAATCATGTTAGCTGATGGGATGATTGCAACAGCAACCTTACTGCTAGCGATCTTGTTTTTGCTGGGCTATGACTCATTCTGGTTACTGTTTGTAATGGCAGCTATTCGTGCGTTAGGTACAGGGATACAAACTCCAGCTGTTGGAGCGATATTGCCACAAATCGTGCCTAAGGATATGCTAACAAGGGTAAACGGAATTAACGGGAGCATTCAAGCGATCATTATGTTTATTGCTCCAATGGTAAGTGCTGCATTATTAAGTATGACATCAATTGAAATGATATTCTTTATTGATGTTGTAACAGCAGTGATTGCCATTTTAACATTGCTCGTATTTTTAAACATTTCGTCGCATCGGAAGGCGTCAGAACAGCAACAGACGAGCTATTTTAATGATTTTAAACAAGGGATTGTTTATATAAGAAAGCATGCCTTTTTATTGAAGTTCTTTTTATTCTTTGCTGTATTCTTTGTTCTCATGGCCCCAGCCTCATTTTTAACTCCATTGCAGGTTACGCGAAGCTTTGGAAGTGACGTATGGAGACTAACGGCAATTGAACTAGCATTTTCGATCGGGATGATGGTCGGTGGAGGCGTAATAGCTTCCTGGGGTGGTTTTCAAAATAGGATTAATACGTTGGCATTTGCAAGCTTTATTATGGGAGCTTGTACGTTAGGATTAGGTGTTGTTCCTAATTTTTGGGTTTACTTAGCGATTATGGCGATATTTGGAGTAGCGATGCCGATTTTTAATACACCGGCAAATGTCCTGTTACAGGAGAGGGTAGAAGAAAACTATTTAGGAAGAATTTTTGGTGTATTAGGGATGATTTCTACCTCGATGATGCCATTAGGAATGCTCATTTTCGGTCCAATCGCCGATATCATAAAAATTGAATGGTTATTAATCGGAACAGGGCTGTTCATATTAGTTCTTACTGTTTTCTTAATGAGGAATCGAACATTAGTTGAATCAGGAAAACCGGCAGGAGAGGAATCTGTTAGCTAATTTTACAAACTTTGCTTCGTAAAACACCTTGATAAGTGATTTCAAGGTGTTTTTTGTTTTGCTATTAACGAAGATACCTGTGGGTTGAAGTGAATATTCTAACTAAAATTTGACATAATATCCGTGTAATCATTCAAAAGGAGGAGACAGAATGTCATTACATCCATATGTTCCGTTACATCGGTTTGCGAATTTAAGAAAAGACTTTGACCACTTTTTTCAGGACTTCCCTTCTATTATTGGAGATGAGCAATCCTTCGGAGGCATTAAAGTAGATGTCCATGAAACGGAGACAGAAGTTGTTGCTACTTGTGACATTCCGGGTCTTGAAAAAAAGGAAGATGTCGATATACAAATTGAACAAAGTACATTAAAAATTTCTGGTAGTATAAATCGGACAAATGAAGTAAAAGAGGAAAAGATGTATCGAAAAGAACGTTATGTGGGCAATTTTCATCGACAAATTCTGCTTCCTAGTCCTATTTCCGAGGAAGGTGTTAAAGCATCCTATAAAAATGGTGTATTAGAGGTACGGATGCCTAAGCTACAAAAGGAGTCAAAAAGGAGAATTGATGTAGAATTTCATTAAAGATTAGGGCCAGTCCTCGCTAATGGGGACTGGTCTTTAATTTTAAAGCCTTATTTCTAAAATATTGTTGTTAAGCTAAACTTTGTGAAGGCTGAAGGCGAACACTGCACGTGGAAATCAACGAAAACAACCTAGTTAAAAGACAAGAACAAATTTACCCTATATGGTAACTTGCCTTGTTATTATTGATATAATTATATAAAGCTTTATTTTTTATGATAGGTGATAGATATGTCAGAAATGAAAAAATTCCCGCTAATTACAGGTATTATTTCACTAGATTTTATTAATACAGAGGTTGTAAGGCGTGGACAGCGCCATAACTTATTAAGTTCAGAAAATGATGTGAAAGATTGGCTTCACGAAATGAAGGATTATAATCCGACAATTTCATTGCTTTTCACTGATGAGATAGAAGTAACAAATCCTTTGCTAAATGAGCTATTAACATTTCGTTCTTTATTAAGAGAAGCTTTTGAAGCAATTGCGGATCGGAAAGGTGCTTCAAGTGAGTTTCTTGGATTGTTAGAAAAGAAGATTGAAGCGGCTCCCTTTAGCTTTAAGGTTAGCGAACATCAAATTATTCCTCTTCCGGTTGGGAAAATAGAGGATTCAATTATTTCACTCATAGCTTATGATGTCATCAAGTTAGTTGAGGGAAAAAAACTAAATTCTTTAAAACGTTGTTCAAATCCAGAATGCGTTTTGCTGTTTATTGATGAAGGTGGAAGACGTAAATGGTGTTCAATGAAAATATGTGGGAATCGTAAGAAAGTAGCACGGTATCAAAAGAAGGAAAAAGGTAGATAACTGACCAACTTGTTTTAATTAGCAGGAGGGTCTTTTTATTTTGCGGATATCTTTAAAACAATAGTAACTAACCATAAAAATAACATTTGACAGGTTAGTTAGCTGCGGTGTAAATTATAGGTGGTATGAAAAATATGGAAGATAATTAGGGGGATGGGTATGGAGCATTATATTTTTAAACAGTTGGATTTTGTGAGAGGGAATACGATTCGTCTTTTGGAAAATATAGATGATGACACCTCAGAAATCATTCCTGCTAGATTTAATAATCATATTAAATGGAATGCTGGACATATTTATCTTGTCCAAGAAAGGTTTGCTTTTTATTTTATCGGGAAGGAAATGATTTTACCTAAGGAATTTCAAGCGTTATTCAGCCCTGGAACTAAGCCAGCTGAATGGTCACTGCCGATTCCATCAATGAGTGATCTTACTAGTCTGTTAAAGGAACAGGTAGAACGGATTGAAAGGGAATTGCCGCTGCACTTAAGCGAGAAGCTGTCACAGCCGTATACAACATCAACAGGATTAACGCTATCTTCAGTTGAAGAGCTGTTAAGCTTTTGTTTATATCACGAGGGGATGCACTTTGCGACAATTAAAGCGCTGAAGCAGGCCGTTACGCAGATCTAAGTAAAAGGTTTTATTGGAACAGACATGTGAGACTCGAGCAGATGAGAAATGTGAGTAGCTTTACAAGTCTGTAACGCGACAAGCAACAAATAAAAAGAACCATTCTCATCATATAGTTTTTGAGAATGGTTCTTTCGGTGTTTACTTTGCATTTGCGCCAATGCTTCCTGTTTTGTTTTCGTATGACGAACATAAGGATTAACATTTCCCCAGCTGCCACGCTTCATTGAAACATCTAACTTGCCTTCCCTAATTAATTTTTCACGGTGCTTTTTGGCTTTTGATTTGGACATCTACTTTCCTCTCCAATCCTTTTATTTTGGCTGCTATGTTTTTCCTAAGAGTGGATTTATCGCGATAAAAACTCATTAGCCATTGCTTTGATAAGGTCAAAAATCCTATATCAATTAAATTATAACCAAATATTTGAAAGAAATGAATTAATTTAGGTTGAAATTCTCATCTCAATGACAGGAGAATCATGTATAATAATAGACTGATTATTTATTAAATCTCGCTTATATTGAGGTGTTTACATATGATTATTTGGATTAATGGAACATTTGGCGCCGGTAAAACAACGGTTGCTTATGAATTACATAGAAGATTACCTTTATCACATGTATATGACCCTGAACGAATTGGGTATGTGTTAATGGATAATATCCCTAAGGAAATATTAAAAAAGGACTTTCAAGATTATCCTCTTTGGAGAGAAGCGAACTATAAGCTGTTAAAGCAGCTTTCAAAGGAATACGTTGGAACGATCATTGTTCCTATGACACTTACAAATGAGGAATATTATGATGAAATAATAGGTAAGCTAAGTGCGGACGGTATCGAAATCAAACATTTTACTTTAGCTGCTTCAAAGCAAACAATTGAGAAAAGATTAAGAAAGCGATTTGAAGGTAAAAAATCGTGGGGATATGAGCAGGCAGAAGAAAGAATCATGAACTTAAAAAAGGATCGATTCAAGGAGCATATACAAACAGATACGTTGTCAATAGATGAGATTGTCAATGTTATCGCAAATACATCAGGGTTAACATTGCTACCTGATTTAAGAACGAAAGGCAGACGTTTCTATGAGAGATTATTAGTTACCATGAAGGAAATAAGTTTGTTTAAGTAGCACTTCTTTGATAAAGCATTAAGGAAAAAGGCTACTATAATCGGAATTTATTAAGAATATTAAATTATCCTAATAAAATAATTAAAAAAACGTTTACAAACAATAAAATCTTCTCTATAATGACACTAACAAGTTAAGAATCGTGCTGATGAGTCTATGAGAGACAGCTTATTGTGTTAAAAGGTTTATTGATCTTTTAATGCATGAGCTGTCTTTTTGTCTTTTAACACGGTTTTTAAACTGATTACATTCTTTGAAAACGCTTAAAAGGGAGAGAGGGGTAGAGGCTATGTCTGCATTTTTAGGTGAAGTCATTGGCACAATGATTTTAATTATTTTTGGTGGCGGTGTTGTTGGAGGAGTTGTCCTAAATAAATCTAAGGCGCAAGACTCTGGCTGGATTGTGATTACAATGGGGTGGGGATTTGCGGTAGCATTTGGTGCTTATGCGGTTGGAAGTATAAGCGGAGCACACTTAAATCCTGCTGTAACATTAGGTTTTGCTTCTATAGGTGAATTTCCATGGGCAGACGTTCCTGTTTATATTGCAGGGCAAATGCTTGGAGCGTTTCTCGGTGCAACAATTGTCTGGCTCTATTATTACCCTCATTGGAAGGCAACAGAAGACAAAGGCGCAAAGCTAGCTGTGTTCTCAACAGATCCAGCGATTAAGCATACACCAGCAAATTTTATTAGTGAAACAATCGGAACAGCCGTTTTAGTGTTTGGCTTACTAGCCATAGGTGCCAATGAATTTTCGCAAGGCTTAAACCCGATTATAGTTGGATTTTTCATCATGGCAATTGGACTTTCATTAGGAGGAACAACGGGATATGCGATAAATCCTGCGCGTGACTTAGGGCCACGGATTGCACACTTTATTTTACCGATTGCTGGGAAGGGTTCATCTAATTGGAAGTATGCCTGGGTACCTGTAGTCGGACCAATTGTCGGTGGGATATTAGGTGCACAGTTTCATCAAGCCGTATTTGTAACGGGGTCACTAAATGCGTTATATATATTAATAGGGATATTGGCAGTAAGCGTACTAATTGCTAGATTTTCAAATACAAATAATAGTAATGATCTGAAAAGAAATGAAAGCATTTGACAAAGATAGGTTCGGCTTTTATTTGATAAAGGGGAGGAATCAAGTATGGAAAAAAAGTATGTATTAAGCTTAGATCAAGGAACAACAAGCTCAAGAGCAATTTTATTTAATAAACAGGGAGAAATTGTTGATGTTGCACAAAAAGAGTTTACTCAATATTTTCCTAAATCAGGCTGGGTTGAGCATGATGCCAATGAAATCTGGAGTTCAATTTTAGCAGTTATTGCCGAGGTCTTAACGAAGACAAATGTAAATCCAAAGGAAATTGCTAGTATCGGAATTACAAACCAACGTGAAACAGCGGTTGTTTGGGATAAGGAAACAGGCCGTCCTGTTTACAATGCGATCGTCTGGCAATCAAGACAAACTGCTGACATTTGTGATGAACTAAAGGAAAGGGGATACAACGACCTTTTCCGTCAGAAAACAGGGCTGTTAATTGATGCTTACTTTTCGGGGACGAAGGTGAAATGGATATTAGACAATGTTGAGGGAGCTAGACAAAAAGCAAACGATGGAAAGCTATTATTTGGAACAATCGATACTTGGTTAATTTGGAAGCTTTCCGGCGGAAAAGAGCATGTAACAGATTATACAAATGCTTCTAGAACACTTATGTATAATATTTATGAATTAGCATGGGATGACGAATTGCTTGAGATATTAGATGTACCAAAATCAATGCTGCCTGAGGTGCGCTCATCTTCGGAAGTATATGCAGAAACCGTTGATTATCATTTCTTTGGTGAGGCTGTTCCGATTGCAGGGGTTGCTGGTGACCAGCATGCAGCGTTATTCGGTCAGGCGTGCTATGAGAAAGGAATGGCTAAAAATACGTATGGTACCGGCTGCTTTATGTTAATGAATACCGGTGATAAGGCCGTACCTTCTGAGCATGGTTTATTAACAACAATTGCTTGGGGGATCGACGGAAAAGTAGAATATGCGTTAGAGGGAAGTATTTTTGTTGCAGGATCAGCAATTCAATGGTTACGTGATGGTCTTAGAATGATTGATAATGCACCTGCAAGTGAAGGATATGCATCAAAAGTGGATTCTACAGATGGTGTTTATGTTGTTCCGGCATTTGTAGGTCTCGGAACTCCGTATTGGGATAGTGATGCACGTGGAGCAATTTTTGGGCTAACGCGTGGAACATCAAAGGAGCATTTTATTCGCGCAACACTTGAGTCACTTGCTTATCAAACAAAGGATGTTTTAAAGGCGATGGAGGCAGACTCAGGGATTGAATTGAAAAAATTACGTGTCGATGGCGGTGCTGTAAAGAACAATTTCCTTATGAGCTTTCAAAGTGATATATTAAATGTTGCAGTAGAACGCCCTGTTGTAAATGAAACAACGGCTTTAGGTGCAGCTTACTTAGCAGGTCTTGCGGTAGGGTTTTGGAAAGACCGTTCAGAAATTGCTAATCAGTGGAAAATGGAGAAATCATTTGAACCAACAATGGCCGAAGAAGAAAGAAATACATTGTATGATGGATGGAAGAAAGCTGTTGAAGCAACAATGGGGTTTAAACCGAATAAAAAATAAAAATTTTGTTATCAGAGGCATTGAATAAACATATAGATATAGTAAAATGAAGCTATAAACATTTACAAGTTAATAAATAATGGTCTGAGAATCTGAGGGGACCACAGCAAGGCTGTTAGCAAGCGCTAATACAGCTTATGTTGTGGTCCCTTTTTATTTTACTTTTCTTAAAGAAGGGACGGAGAGAATATGACATTTTCAAGTTTAAAAAGAGCAGAGTATTTAGAGGAAATGGAGAAGCAAACATTTGATTTACTTGTTATTGGTGGTGGAATTACAGGGGCAGGAATTGCCTTAGATGCACAGGCAAGAGGATTAAAAACAGCGTTAATTGAAATGCAGGATTTTGCAGCTGGTACGTCTAGTCGTTCAACAAAGCTTGTTCATGGGGGACTTCGTTATTTAAAGCAGCTTGAGGTGAAGCTAGTTGCTGAGGTTGGAAAAGAGCGGGCAATTGTTTACGAAAATGCACCACATGTGACAACACCAGTATGGATGATGCTACCGATTTATAAAAATGGTACATTTGGAAAATTTTCAACGTCAATTGGTTTAAAGGTGTATGATTTCTTAGCTGGAGTAAAAAAGTCAGAGCGTCGCAGCATGCTAGATGGTCGTTCGACAATCGCTAGAGAGCCCCTTTTATTAACAGATGGACTTAAGGGATCAGGAGTATATGTTGAATATAGAACAGATGATGCCCGTTTAACACTTGAAGTTTTGAAGGAAGCTGTAAACCGTGGAGTATTAGCTACCAATTATACAAAGGCTGAATCCTTCATCTATGAAAATGAAAAACTAGTAGGAGTAGAGGCGATCGATCAGATTACAGGTGAGAAAAAAACAATCTATGCTAAGAAAATCGTCAATGCAGCAGGACCATGGGTAGACTCTTTAAGAGAAAAAGATCAATCAAAGAAGGGGAAATACCTTCATCTTACAAAAGGAGTACATCTAGTCATTGATTCCTCACGCTTCCCATTGAAAGAGGCAGTTTATTTTGATACACCGTTCAATGATGGAAGAATGATGTTTGCGATTCCGCGTGATGGAAAAACATATGTTGGTACGACAGATACAAACTATAAAGGATCAATAAAACATCCAAGAATGACAACAGCAGATCGCGACTATATATTAAATGCAATAAACTATATGTTCCCTACATTAAAATTACAAGTAAATGATGTTGAATCAAGCTGGGTTGGTCTTCGTCCCTTAATTCATGAGGAAGGTAAAGACCCATCAGAAATTTCAAGGAAGGATGAAATCTTCCTTTCAAATAGCGGCCTTATTACAATTGCAGGAGGGAAACTAACAGGCTATCGAAAAATGGCTGAAAGTGTAGTTGATTTAGTTCTTCAGCAATTAAGCGGAAATAAAAAGATTCCACGAACAACAACCGATCGATTAACATTATCTGGTGGCTATGTTGGTGGCTCAGCTGGCTTTTCACAATTTGTAAAAGAGAAGGTGAACGAAGGAATTAGCGTAGGCTTAACGAGAGCAGAGGCAGAGAAACTAGTAAAAAGATATGGCTCAAATAGTGATAAGTTATTTGACATTATTAAAGGCGATAAGGATGAAGCAACGAAATATGGTTTATCAATGGAAGTTTATGCCTCTCTTAAATATGGAATTGAGCATGAAATGGTGACAACATTAACAGATTATTTCATACGGAGAACAGGAGCATTATTTTTCGATATTCATTGGGTGAAGAAGTGGAAAGCTGCTGTGTGCCGTTATATGGAAGATGTGCTATCATGGTCAAATGAGGAAAAGCTTCATCAACAAGAGGAATTGGAACGACAACTTCACGATGCAGTAAACCCATTAGAGGTTAAAGAGGAAATATAAATGGCCTAATGATGAACATAATCCCTCTGCATATTAAATATTGTAGAAGATGAGGGACGCTCTACTAGAAAGAAATTAAAAGAAAAAGGAGGGCACTTATGGCGTTTAATGGGCAATATATATTACCTGCAATAAAATCAATGAAGGATTTTGAAAAAATATTAAAAAGTGAGATTGAGTATATTGTTATGTTAGAGGTTCACATTGCTCAGCTAGAAAGTATAATGAAATATGCTGGGCAACATCATAAAAAGGTTATTTTACATGCAGACCTGATTCAAGGCTTGAAAAATGATGAATATTCAACAGAATACCTTTGTCAAAAAGTAAAACCAGCAGGCTTGATTTCAACAAGGGGAAGTGTGGTAAAGACGGCAAAGAAAAATAAAATATTAGCGATCCAACGGCTCTTTCTCCTTGATACACTTGCTATTGAAACAAGTTATCGACTTGCAGAAAAAGTGCATCCGGATTATATTGAGGTTTTACCAGGCTGTGTACCACATCTTATTGAAAAGGTACACTTGGAAACGAAAATTCCTGTTATTGCAGGAGGGCTCATCACGAAAAAGGAAGAGATTACAAGTGTTCTAAATGCGGGAGCAAAGGCAATAACGACGTCCCGTAGTGAGCTATGGTCAGTAAATGTCGGGTAATTCTATAAGGGAAGGTAACAAAATGAAGAAAAGAATGCTCTATTCTGTACTCGCAATCATTATTATTATCGCCATTCTATTTAGCGCCTATAAATTAATGAATTCTCGAACCTATCAATTATTCGGATCGATCACACATGAGGTAAATACAAAGGAGAAGGTAGTTGCATTAACCTTTGATGACGGACCAACAAAACAGGTGGAAGGTCTTCTAACTGTTTTAAAAAAATACAATGCAAAGGCTACCTTTTTCTTAATAGGCAATGAAATCGAAAAATTTCCAGATGAAGCAAAGAAAATTGTTGAAGCTGGCCACCAAATTGGCAACCATACCTATTCTCATAATCGAATGGTTTTCAAATCACCTTCATTTATAAAAGAGGAGATTGAAAAAACAGATAAACTAATTCGTGAAGCTGGATATAATGGCGAGATTGACTTCAGACCTCCTAACGGAAAAAAGCTGATCGGCTTGCCATATTATCTAAACAAGCATAATCGCGAAACGATTACATGGAGCCTTGAGCCTGATAGTTATTATTCTTCTGCAGCTGATAAAGCAAATTATGTAAAGGAAAATATTAAAAATGGCTCAATTATATTAATGCATCCAATGTACGATGAGACAGGAGAAGAATTAAAAGCTGTGGAACAAATAGTAAAGGAGCTTTCAGCAGAAGGCTATCAATTTGTCACAGTTGATGAATTGCAAAGTATGGAAAGATAAACAAAGGACAAGGGTTGGCCCTTGTCCTTTTTTACTGTTTTATTTGTTATCTGAAGGTAATCGCCCTTATCTTTTATCTTTATTGCAACATTACGGACTGTTAAGAGACCGTCATTTATATCTGTGATAAGTGCCGCTTTATCATTTGTAAGAATAGGTGTTTCCGCTTTTCTTACAATGAACCTGATAAAAATTCAATTACCTGTTCAGGTGTTTTAGCATTTGCACTATGTAAATGTGCTAGTTTTTCTCCGTCTTTGAAAACAAGGAGACTAGGAATTCCCATAACATCATATTGTTCAGCAAGCTCTGGAAATTGATCCTTGTCGATTTCACGCATTGTCACGTTTTGTACTTCTTCAAAAACCGTTGGCAAAAACATATCCATTCTTTTGCAATCAGGACACCAATCAGTGACAAACTTAACGACAACGGGCTCCTTACTTGAAATAAACTGTTGGAATTCCTCTTTTGATTTTAATTGTTCCACTTCATATCACCTCTACGTTATTTTAACCAATTCACCAAGAAAAAACAGTATCTATGCTTCTGTTTCAAATAATGTCCAAGAAATAACTATTAATCACGCATATTCCTTGACGACTCATTTAAATTGTCCCTATACTCACCTTACTACATAAAAAAATTGATTAATAGTGAGGAAGGTTTATAAAGATGGAAATAACGAAAAGTAATAAAATAGATCTTATAAAAGAAAAAGTAACGATCGTACCACATGATAACGGTGCTACTTATTTAGTTGGTCCCATTCGTTTACCTGTTCAGTTAGAAGGAAATACTGTTCACTTTAAATGGTATTGCTGGTTAGATGTGGAGCAGAGTAGTAACAGCTTAGAAGAAATTTTAGAAAAGCTACCTGAGTCTAATTTAGCTAGTCAGCAGCAATCAAGTGTATTAGTTTATGGTGATTTTAATGAGTCTGAGGATGCGCTTATTCGGATGCATAGTATTTGTCATACAGGAGATATTTTTGGTAGTAAGCGTTGTGATTGCGGGTATCAATTAAAACAATCGATGAAGATGATTGTTGAGCATGGTTCAGGAGCGGTCTTTTATCTTGCTAATCATGAAGGAAGAGGCATTGGATTATTTAGTAAGGCGTTAGCCTATCTCCTTCAAGAAGAAGGGTTAGACACGGTTGAAGCGAATGAGGAGCTAGGGTTTGCTGATGATACAAGAAGCTATGATGAGGCGATACGAGTATTAAAAAATCTTCGTACGAAGCCTGTAACGGTCATTACGAATAATCCGAAAAAGCTATCTGCGCTTCAAAATTCAGGTGCAAATGTTTTAGGTCGAGTTCCTTTATGGGGAGATATTTCAGGTTATAATAAGCATTATCTCGAGACAAAGATGGAGAAGGCAGGTCATCTTAAAGGAGGATATCCAATTGAGTGAGCATGAGTTTTATATGAATTTAGCCTTGACGAATGCAAGAGCGATGAAGGGACAAACAGAACCGAATCCATTAGTAGGCTCAGTTATTGTCAATGAAAATCGAATAGTTGGTGTTGGGACACATTTAAAGGCTGGAGAACCACATGCGGAAATCCATGCTTTAAGAATGGCTGGCGAGAAAGCGAGAGGTGGAACAATTTATGTGACACTTGAGCCTTGCTCACACCATGGTCGGACAGGCCCTTGTGCTGAAGCTATCGTAAAGGCAGGATTAAAAAAAGTAGTTGTAGCCACTTTAGATCCGAATCCTGTAGTTGCCGGGAATGGAATAAAAATTTTAAAAGATGCAAATATAGAAGTAGAGATAGGGATTTGTGAAGAGGAGTCTAAAAAGTTAAATGAAGTTTTTAATAAATTCATTGTGACCGGAAAACCATTTATCACCTTAAAATCCGCGATGACACTGGACGGGAAAATATCTTCCTTTAGCTGGGATAGTAAATGGATTACGTCGGAAGAGGCAAGAAAGGATGTTCATCAATTACGCCATGAACATGTTGGAATTCTTGTCGGGGTTAATACTGTTGTAAAGGATAACCCAGAATTAACAACTAGAATTCCGAATGGCAGAAATCCGATACGAATTATTTTAGATAGTTCCTTGAAAATTCCTTTTGAGGCAAAGGTCGTTACAGACAAAATAGCAGAAACATGGATTTTTACATCACAGCAATATTCAAGAGAAGCAAAGGAAAAGCTTGAACAGCTTGGCGTAAAGGTTTTTGTAACGAGTGGCAGAGAACGTGTTGATTTACATGAGACCCTTTCGATTTTAGGTGAGCATTCTGTTTCATCTGTCCTAATTGAAGGAGGGGGAGAGGTAAATGCATCTTTCCTCCAAGAGGGATTAGTTGATAAGCTTATCCTCTATGTAGCGCCAAAATTAATTGGTGGAAGAACCGCACCAAGCTTCTTTTCAGGAGCTGGGATCGAAAAGATGGCAGATGCGATAAAGATAGACAACATGGAAGTCGAAAAAGTAGGGATTGACTTTAAATTTACTGGTTATGTGAATAATTAATTACACGCTCATACTTAAAAGTCCTTTCTTAACAGTCTAACGTTAAGAAAGGCTTTTGTTTATATATTAGTATTGTCATCGCTAGAGAAATAGCGTAAAATAAAACCAAGTAAACATATAAGAATTATAATATATAAAATGAAGATACATGAAAATAGAAGCGTTATAGGAGGCATCGATATGAGTGATGAGGTATATCCAGTCTTATCTGGAGCAGATAGTTTATTTTACCAAGGTAATGAAATAGGGGTTATCCTCTGCCATGGATTTAACGGAACACCACAAAGTATGCAATATATTGGAGAACAATTAGCGAAATATGGCTATACGATTTCAATTCCACGACTAAATGGACATGGAACACATTATTTAGAGCTAGAAAAAAGCAGTTACCATGATTGGATAGATAGCTTACAGTCTGCCTATGAAGATTTAGCCAAATTATGTGAAAAGGTATATATTGTAGGGCAATCAATGGGAGGGGCATTAACGATACAAATTGCTGCAGCAAATCCCGAGATTGCAGGTGTTTTCTTAATAAATGCTGCGATAACGGATGTATGTTATCGCCAGTATCAACATCAGGAAGAGCCAAGATTCATAGAGGAAGGAAAACCTGATATTAAAAAGCCTTCAGTCTATGAAATTACGTATGATAAAGTTCCAATTGCAGCAGTTCATCAATTATTGAACGTAATGGAGGATTCGCAGGAAAAGCTACCTCATGTTACAACATCAACAGTTATTTTTAAGTCAGCGGTTGATCATGTCGTTCCACCTGAAAACTCACATTATATTTTTGAACATGTAAATTCGAAAGATAAAAAAATGATTGAACTTCAAAATTCCTACCATGTTGCTTCAATGGACTATGATGCAATGGAGATTGTGGATAACATTTATCAACATATTCAACAAGATATGCGAAAGAAAATAGGGAATCCTGTGCAATAAATAAATGAACCTGTGGATAATCTGAGAATTACCCACAGGTTTATCCACATAACTCATTACTTTTCCACATTAATGTAAACGTTTTACAAATTATTAGGAGAAATTTACTTGATAATACACAGTTATCCCCAATCCTTGTCATTCCCCCATAACTTAAAAAAAAGCTCGCTGAATACGAGCTTTTATGTAGAAAATCGTTTCGTTGAAGCAGGAGCTTTTCCTACTTTAACATGCCTTTTAGTTCGTGTTATATAACTATGCAACACTAAACCTACGACTACTAATAGGATGCCAATTAAGGAAATGGCTGTAGGAAGTGGCGTATGTAAGAACATAATTTCACCGAATAGAACAAAAACAACTTGAATTGATTGTGTTGCTTCAACAGCTGATAGCTTTGCCATATCATGTTGTACTAAAGTAGTTGCTTGGAAGAAGAGCAGAGTTGCAATAACTCCTGAGCAAATAGCAATAATAAATGATTGAATCGTTTGTGTCCTAGATGGTGCACCAGAAGTAAATAGCGCGATAAGGGCTAACAATATCCAAAAAGGCATACTGCAGATTGTCATACCGAGAACACGCTGGAATACATCGATTTTTTTACCGCTTAACTCCATCATTTTGCGATTTCCTAACGGATAAGCAAAGGAGGCAATAATAATGGGAATTGTACATAATAAAACGGGCTTTAATGAAAGAGTTGTCGCATGTTCAATTTGCATAAGTGCAACACCGGCAATAATAATGAATGACATAAAAAGCCCCTTCATAGGGATTTTCCCCTTGACCTTGATTACGCCATTTTCTGTCTGTTTTTCCTCATAAAAGAACGGAACAAGAAGTGAGCCTGACAAAATTGTTATTTGCCATGTTGCAGAAACTAACCAGCCCGGTCCATAGGCACCTGCAAAGCATATCGGCGCATAAAAGAGGCCGAATCCAATTGTCCCCCAAAGCACCCATTGCTTAGGATGCTGTTTCATTTCTTCTAATAGAGGCTGCCATCCCTTTCTCCCGAATACGATTAAAAACAAAAAGGGGAGCATAAAAAAGTAGCGCAATGATGCGCTCCATAGCCAGCTTCCTCCTGATAATTCCATAGAACGATTCAAGACAAATGTAAAAGCAAAAAAGAATGATGAACAAATTCCAAGAAGAATAGCTTTCAAGATTGACCACCTCAGCTTTTGAATGAATGGATAAATTATATAATACTAGTAAGCTCATTACGAATTAGATAGTTTAGAAGAAAAATGTGATAAATTCTATCCTCAAGAATAATATGTACAAGCACACCTTTTTTGGAGGAATAGAGAATGAACATAATATTTAGTTATATTTTTCTAGGACTATCGTTAGCAGCCCCTATTGGACCAATAAATGCAGCACAAATAGATAAAGGGATTAAAGGGGGATTTTTAAATGCATGGCTAGTAGGCCTTGGAGCAACGATGGCAGATATCGTCTATATGCTACTCGTATATTTAGGCTTAGTTCATTTTCTGGAAATCCCATTTATGAAAGCATTTTTGTGGTTATTTGGATTTTTTGTATTAGTCTATACAGGAATAGAGAGCCTTATTAGTGCGGGAAAATTAACCTTACACGGAAATCGCTCAAACGTAACCTATTCAAGATCATTTATTTCTGGCTTTTTTATGTCTTTAGCAAATCCTCTCACTATATTATTTTGGCTAGGAATTTATGGTTCCGTATTAGCAAATGCTGTCGAGGCTTATAGTATGAAACAGCTTATGATAAATAGCTTTGCGATTATTTTAGGCCTTTTAATTTGGGATTTTACGATGGCTTGTGTTGCTAGTACATTTAGAAGATTTTTAACAAACAGATTGCTAATTGGGATTTCTTATTTGTCAGGTTTATCTTTAATAGGTTTTGGTATCTATTTTGGTTATCAAGCATTTAAGCTACTCTTTTAACAGAATAAAAAAGGGGGAAGGAAGCCTCATAAGAGACGACCCCATTTACTTATTCTCAAGATATGAACTAATAAGTCCGATCACAATTCCTAGCAAAGCACCACCTGCAACCTCAGCTGGCTGATGGCCTAATAGTTCATTTAATTCTTTTTCCTGTTTTACGTGGAAGATTCCAGGTAAATGACCAGAAAGTACTTCAATATCAGCATCTATATCATTGACAATTTTGGCTATTTCACCAGTATGTCTGCGGATTCCTTGAGCATCATACATAACGATAATTCCGAATATGACTGCTAAAGCTGCATCAATTGAGTCCCAGCCTTTTTTCGATGCTACATATGTTGCAAGTGCAGATACACCAGCCGAATGGGAGCTTGGCATGCCACCTGTTGAAAAAATTGGTCTCCAATCCCATACGCCATTTTCCTTACGATGTGTAAAGATTTTTAACCCTTGTGCAATACCTATTCCTGAAAGAGCAGTCCATATTCCTCGATTCATTGCATTCACCTCATATAGTTAGTGTTTAACAAATCGTATATGATATGCATCCAAAAAGCTTTATCAGGATTTCAAATCGCAAGGGTTAAAAATCAAAAGTCAACTTGCTATGAAGAAATTATTTTTCGGGAAATAATTTGTCTTTTTGAGTCGATTATTAAATTTCTTGTCGACTAATCCATTTTGGCAATACGGTTGGAGTATAATGTTTAAATTTATCAAGTAAAAGATTTGGTTCTTCTTCAACAATTAATAGTGAGTGATACTCTTCTTTTAAAAATTGCTGTTCAATCATATGATTGAAAAAGTCGAGAAGCTTATTATAGTAATGATTTGTGTTTAAGATGCCAATTGGTTTTTGGTGTTCACCAAGCTGAGCCCAAGTATATACTTCAAAAAATTCTTCCATTGTTCCTGGCCCGCCCGGTAGAACAATAAATCCATCGGATAATTCCTCCATTTTCGCCTTGCGCTCATGCATTGTATTGACGATGATTAACTCTGTTAGACCTTTATGAGCAATTTCACGCTCCATTAGCATTGTTGGAATTACTCCAATTACTTCTCCGCCTGCCTTTAATGAAGCGTTTGCGACCGCACCCATAATCCCAACTTTAGATCCGCCATATACAAGTGTAATCCCTTCTTTAGCTAGTTGGGTGCCAAGACGTACGGCATCCTGTTCGTATAAAATAGAAGCACCGTGGTTAGAACCACAAAATACACTTACACGTTTCAACCTCATCACATCCTTTAAAATTTTTGCATGATATAACTGATATTAATAATAATTCAACCCCGATTAAGCGAGGGATTGTGACATGTTGAATAGGAACCGGTAATAGTCCGTAATGGTCAATAACAATTGACGCGATGATTTAACAAGTAAGTACAAAAGCTTTGGTGAGGACGATCGTGGTTAATACGAAAAATGCAGCTAATAGGCTACAGATTCATACCTACCAAGAGTACTGTAAATACTTGTTTACTCAAGCTCCATGTTCCTTGAAAAAGAGTTACGAACGTTAGTACTAAAAGGCAGGTGAAAATATGAAATGGTGATGCTAATCATGGATTACCAACTTCATTTTTTAAATCTGAATTCTAACTTAAAAAAAAGGTAAAACGTGCCTCCGCATATGTATTCTTATTTCCACTACCATCATTTATAGTTTAATTTCTTTTAAATAAATTGGAAACCATTTATTAAAATCACTTTCTAAGATTATTGAAAAAATAAGTTATTTCAATTTGGGGAATATTATAAATTTTTTTGGAACCATTTTATTCTTAAGACGTAAATAAATGAAGAAGAGATATAAGAGGAAATAAATTTCGGGGTGGGTCAGACTTTAGTGGGATGTTCCTTAGATATCCCTTCGAAGACTTATTATTGAAAAGGGGACAAGCTAATATGGTAGTCGTGAGTACAACAAATTATTATGTAAGAGCTTATAGCTGTAGTGGTCAATCAATCTCAACAAACAATTTGCAGTCAGAATCCTCAGGTTATACGTGGATTATTAATAAGGGATGGAAGGGCTATATACAGCAAGGAAGCACCGGTGGGGAAACATTAGGAGTTGTTCTAAATGATACAAAAATAGATTTTAGCAGCTCTTATTTAGCTAAAAAAGGGTATTCAGGCAATATATCATCTTATGTAAAAGGAATTCAAGCGGCATTAAATTGTCTTGGGTATGATGCAGGTCAACCAGACGGAATATTCGGAGCAAATACAGAAGCTGCCGTAAAAGCATTTCAGCGAAATAAAGGATTAACAGTAGATGGTATTGTTGGAAAACAAACCTATCATTATTTATCGTTTGCATCAAGTTAAAAAACATTTGAAGGGTCAGGCACCATTTGTATTTGGTTTCCTGACCCTTCAATAGCTTTTTGGGCTAAACCTTATCTACTGAATCGTCTCATCAACTATTTTTGCTCCTTCTGGGGCAATAAAGTCAAATAGCTTGTGATCCTTCTCAACTTCAATAACTTTAAATTCCTTAAGGAACTCGTTCTCCTCGCGTTTTCCGTTTGTAATTTCAACGACTTTTAATAACATCCTAGTTTCCTTATCAAACCAATATTCACTTTGAAAATCCTTTGATTCCTTAACAAGATAGACTTCAACAGTACGATTTGCATATGATTTTTCTCCTAAATAACTAATTGTGTCAGAATTTATATCCTTGAACATATCGATCATCGGATTTTCCTCGTTTTGTTCTTGAATAAGAAATAAATTGTCCTTTTTCGAATAAGTGGCAAAATATTTATCATTATAAATAATAAAATCTCCGTTTTCATATTG
>NZ_CADEPK010000079.1 GCF_902829255.1 Metabacillus niabensis
ATGTAGTTTACAAAGTAAATTTTATTATCTTTTTTTTTTTCAAGCAGAAGATGTCATACGAGATAGGAGTCCGTCTCGTGGGCTCGGAGATGTGTATTAGATACAGATCCTATTCCTAGAATGCAAAGACAAGTTGAATTACAAGACCACCTAAAATCGTTCGGATACGAATCGCCTTTTTATTATTTGATAGAAGTAGTGCGAGAGCTAGTACAACCAAAATCCCAAAAATCCCCCACAATAAATTCATAAGTTCACCTCTTATTTAAACTATTGCCATTTTCAATCTCTCAAAAGCTTCATTAACACGTCAGTCATCAGACAACTTAAAAGATATTATTATTACCACTTCCTTTCTGTAAATGAATAAAATTGAGTATAAGAATATGCCAGTAGTATTTGCAATTATAGATAAGTCATTCACATATAAAAAAGGGAAGAAAACCGCACATGGTTTTCTTCCCTGATCACTAGACTGTTTAAATACTATTTAACTTCAATCACGAACGGGTAAACTGTAACCTTACCGTTCTGCTGAAATTCAGCCCAAATTTTATAAATACCTGGTTGTGAAAATTCTGTTTCAAAAACTGTTTCATCCTCTTTCAAAGGATGTACGTGTAAATATTGCTCTGCTTTTTCATCTAAAATAACAACATGTCCCATCGCCCCTAAGTACGGCTCAAGTGTTGCTTCATGTACATTAAATGACAGTGTAACAGGCTGATTTATCACTAAATCTGTTGTAGTAAGAGTTACCTTCTGTCCATCAACAGTTTGAACTAATTGCTTATCCGCTTGTAATGAAGCATGTTCATGCTCCTGCTTTGATTCATTACCGATAGTAAAAGATATTGGGGTAACATTGTATTTTAAGCTTGCTGACTTAATATCAACAAATGCTCGATATGTCCCATCACTTAATTGATGTGATACTTCAAATGTCCCTGGTGCTATTTCTTTAGGGTGTAAATGTTCATAACGTTCTAAGTGTTCATCAACAACGATAAGATGAACAAGCTTCTCATGATTTACTTCAAGATCTGTAACAGGGTTGCCAGACTTATCTTTCATTGTAATTATTAATTTTTGATCGTTTTCAGCTAATCCTACATTGATTTCATTCTCAGCTTTTTCAGCATTATGCTGTCCATGAGCTTCCTCTGAAATGTTATGTGTTTGCTTACTAGTTGTTGTAGCAGAGTGCTTTTCCTCATTGTGCACAGAAACACTCTGATCATCAACAAACAATGAATCATATATAAAATAACCCGCTATGACGATAGCCAAATAGAGCAAAGCTGATGCAATCCATTTCTTCATTCCATTCATCTCCTTGCCATTATAGCTTAACTCTCTGTAATCTTAATGCATTTAAAACGACTGAAACTGAACTAAATGCCATAGCTGCTCCAGCTAACCATGGTGCGAGGAAGCCAAGTGCAGCAATTGGAATTCCGATTGCATTATAAGCAAATGCCCAGAATAGATTTTGTTTAATATTACGGATGGTTTTTTTGCTCATGTAAATAGCATCAGCAATACTTGTTAAATCACCGCGAATAAGTGTAATATCCGCTGCTTCCATCGCTATATCTGTTCCAGTTCCAATTGCCATGCCGATGTCTGCTAAGGCAAGAGCAGGAGCATCATTAATACCATCACCAACCATAGCAACAATTTTCCCTTTTGCTTGAAGCTTTTTGACTTCTTCTGCTTTCTCCTCCGGCAACACTTCAGCCACTACTTGATCAATTCCTGCCTCAGCTGCAATTGCCTTTGCTGTCCGGCTGTTATCCCCAGTAATCATCATTACTTCAAGACCCATTTCCTTTAGACGATTTACAGCCTTTTTAGATGAATCCTTTATAGTATCTGCTACTGCGATTAACCCTGCATATTGCTGATTAATTGCAACTAGCATCGCAGTTTTTCCCGCGTTCTCCAATTTCTCCATTGTTTGAAGTGTATTAGTAACATTTATTTCATACTTCTCCATTAACTTACGAGTCCCTACAACTACGACTTTGTTATCAATTTTTGCACGAATTCCGTAACCAGGAATTGCTTCAAACTCCTCAGGCTTTATGAAGCTGCTGACTTTTGTTTCTATTCCGGCTACAATTGCCTGAGCTAATGGATGTTCTGATTGCTTTTCTGCCGATCCAACGAGCATTAAAAACTGGTTTTCATCAATGCCATTCTCTACTATGACATCTGTTAAAGTAGGGGTTCCATTTGTAACCGTTCCAGTTTTATCTAAAAGGATCGTTGTAATACGGTGCGTCATTTCAAGATGTTCTCCACCTTTAAAAAGAATCCCAAATTCAGCTGACCTTCCTGAGCCTGCCATAATTGAAGTTGGAGTAGCTAACCCTAATGCGCAAGGACATGCAATAACTAAAACTGCAATTAGCTTTTCTAATGCTTCCGCAAATTGCCCCGGAGTAATCCAAATAATCCAAATGAAAAATGTAATAAATGCTATCCCAACTACGATTGGAACAAATATACCCGAAATTTGATCTGCTAATCGTTGAATTGGCGCCTTCGAACCTTGCGCCTCTTCGACAACCTTAATGATTTGTGATAATGCCGTATCACGTCCTACTTTTGTTGCTTGTATAGTGAGAAAGCCATTTTTATTAATTGTTGCACCAATAACCGTGTCCCCTACTGTTTTATCAATCGGCACGCTTTCTCCTGTTAACATTGATTCATCTAAAGCTGATTGCCCTTCAATAATGATACCGTCGACAGGTATTTTTTCACCTGGCTTCACAAGCACAATATCTCCAACGATAACATCATCTAATGAAATTTCTGCTTCCTTTCCATCACGAACGACTACTGCTGTTTTTGCCTGTAAACCCATTAGCTTTTTGATCGCCTCAGAAGAACGACCTTTTGCTCTTACTTCAAATAACTTTCCTAAAATAATTAAAGTAATGAGAACAGCACTTGTTTCATAATACAGCTCTACCATATGATCGTTTGATCCTAATGAAAGAATCGTTAAATACAAACTATAAAAATAGGCTGCAGATGTACCTAAAGCAACAAGAACATCCATATTTGCACTTTTATTTTTAAGTGCTTTATAAGCACCTATATAAAATTGTTTTCCGACAATAAATTGGACAGGTGTAGCCAAAGCTAACTGTACCCAAGGATTCATAAACATTTCCGGTAAATAAATAAATGATGTGAACTCAAAGTGACTCACCATTGCCCATAATAACGGAATAGATAAAATCAGTGAAAAGAGGAATTTGCCCTTTTGAGTTTCTAATTCCTTTGCTTTATGATCTGCAATTTCATCTTTTTCCACTTCTTTTAAAATTGCCTGATAGCCTAGCTTTTCAACAAGCTTGATCATATCGTTTTTACTAATTTGAGAAGGATTATATTCCACTGTTGCACTTTCTAAAGCTAAGTTTACCGTTGCATCTGTGACACCCTCCTGCTTGTTTAAGCCTTTTTCAATTCTAGTTGCACATGCTGCACAAGTCATACCGAGGATATTAAACTCAGCCTTTTCCTCAATTACTTCATACCCTAAATCATTTATCTTTTTCTTAAAGTCTTGAACATTTGCTACCTTTTGGTCATACGTAATCGAAGCACGCTCTAGTGCAAAATTAACCGTTGCATCCTCTACACCATCTATTTTCTTAATCCCTTTCTCAATACGAACTGCACATGCTGCACAGGTCATTCCTTGAATAGGAAGAGTCGTTTCCTTTGTTGATGATTGTGACATGACTTCACCTTCTTATACCCCTATAGGGTTTGTTTTTTTATAAAAAGAATACGTGCACAAGTTATGCACGTTCACTTAAACAATAAAACAACTATCTATATTAGACAACCTCATATCCTTGGTCTTCAATTGTCTCCCTAATTGTCTCGAGTAACAGGTCAGAAGAATTGTACTCAACATCGACTTTACCATTAGTTAAATCGACTGCTACCTTTTCAACACCTTGTAATTTGCCTACAGACCCTTCAATTGCTTTCACACAATGTCCACATGACATCCCGCTTACATGTAATGTTACTTTTTCCATCATTTATCCTCTCCTATTATGTCAATTTAAATTATTTTTATTTCGTTGACTTAATAATACTATACCCCCCTAAGGTATGTAAAGAGGATTTTTATATTTTTTATCATAAATAGAATCATTCAGAAGTTAAAAAGCTTAAAACCCTTTTATTGATGAGCTCCGGCTTTTCCATCGACATTAGATGCCCAACACCTGCGATAAGTTCGGCAGTTAATTGTGGTACAAACCTTTTTGCTCTTTCCAACGCTTCAATAGGGTTATACATTACCTCATGTTCACCAATTAATAAAAGGATTGGAACTTGAACAGAAGTAAGTTCTTTATCAGTAAAAACATAAGGAAACCCGTTATCTTTCGGTTTTGTATCCCTTTCCTTTTCTACCCACATCATTCCAGCTACTAGTTGACTCTTCATTTTTTCATCAAGCCGATAACGATTAGCAAATATCCAATCCAAAAATTGGTCAACTCCCTCTTCATTTTGTACCATTCCAAATGCATATGAGTAAAACTCAGGCTTAAAGGATAGAAATGACTCAGCAGGACTCATAAGAACAACTCGATTTAATCTATTTGGAAAATGCAGAGCGAAATTTAATGCATGAAGAGCTCCATAAGATAACCCAACTAAACTTGCCTTTTCAATTTGCAAGCTATCCATTACCTCCTTTAACCAAACAGAATACGATTCTCGATTGATAAATGGCTTTTTAGGAATGCTTTTATTTTTGTCACCAAGAATATCAATACAAATAACCCGATAATGTTTACTCCAATCGAGTACATTTGGATACCACATTGTAGAGCTCATACTTCCTCCATGGAGCAAAAGTAATGGTTGTTTCGCTTTATCTCCACTGTCGATGATATGTGTACTTCCAAACGAGGTCTTTACATAGTTTAAGGAGTATGGCAGAGGCCATAATGTTAAACCTCTCTCATATGCATTTAAATAATCTATTTTTGCTATATTTTCATCAAGATACTTCATAAATATAACTCTCCCCACTTAATATAATTTAAATTTGTACGTTCGTTATTTTTAATATTATATTAGTTCTCCATTTTCTGTCAACTTCAATTTAACGATCATTTAAAAAATAACATTTTGAAAACACTTGTTTATTCTTTATTATTTAATGTGGAGGTGTACAAGGTGAATATTGAGAAACAACTTTTATATTTAATTTCGAAGGTAGAAAAAATTGAAGGAAAGACACTTATCACTATCTTTGAACAAATGAACTATACACAACAAACGATTCGAAATGTACTTACGAAGTTAAAGAAGGACCAATTTATAACCTCCCCACAACGAGCTTTCTATCAAATTACTTCATTAGGAATTGAGACTATCCAATCTTTCTATTCTAAGCGGAACTATTATACAGAAAGCTGGGATAAAAAGTGGTATATTGCAATAATTGAAATACCCGAAACAGAGAGAAAAAAGAGAGATTTATTTAGAAGAAGTATTTTGCAGCTTGGCTTTGGCTCTTTATATAAAAGTGTTTATATATACCCTTGGAATATAACAGAACGGCTTCTTTCCTTAATTGACACGCTCGAGATTGAGAATTATGTCACACTTCTATCTAGCAATGAATTTATTTTAAACGGAGTTAGTGTTGAAGGATCTTCTGGCATCTTTAAGGCTGATACAATATGGGAATTGGATAAGATCCATGCGTTATACGAAGAAAAGTACAATTGGTTTTTACATGACTTTAAGCATAAAGTAAGTTCATACAACAAAAGCGACCAATTACATCCGCTTTATGTATTTATCCACTATTTAGAACTAATTGAGGTTATCCATGAGCTATTAATAGTGGATCCAATGCTTCCACCCGATTATTTACCAGGAAACTGGATTGGCGCAAAAGTATTAGCAGAATTTCAAAACTGCTCTAATACATTAGCTAAGCTAATTCCTCCTGAATCTTTTTATTATCAGTTTGTTAAAAAGTAGTAAAAAAAGGAGGTTAGTCGCCTCCTTTACTCATTGACTTTTAAATCAAACAATAAAATCATTCTCGCCAATTTGGAATACTAATCACCGATAAAATAGTTGCAATATATCCTAATACGTTATCTTGTATAGCAGATTACCATGATTTGCTATACAATTTATATATCGATTAAGTAAAGATGTGTGGTGAGATGATGTTTAAATTATTATTAATAGAAGATGATAAAACTCTTTTTGAGGAAGTAAAAGAGAGATTAATGAGCTGGTCCTATGAAGTATATGGAATTTCAAACTTTAATAAAGTGATGGAGGATTTCACGAAAATTAAACCTGACTTAGTCATTATTGATATTCAATTACCAAAGTATGATGGATTTCATTGGTGCCGGATGATTCGTGCTCACTCTAATGTTCCAATCATCTTCCTATCTTCACGGGATCATCCTACAGAAATGGTCATGTCCATGCAGCTTGGAGCAGATGATTTTATTCAAAAGCCATTTCATTTTGATGTGCTTATCGCCAAAATACAAGCCATTCTTCGACGTGTTCATGATTATAATAACGAGCCTATCGCAATTAAAAGTTGGTGCGGAGCGACTGTCGATTTTGAACGTAATAGTGTCTCTAATGATCTTAGAACAGTAGAGCTTACAAAAAATGAACTCTTTATTTTGAAGCAATTAATTGAAAAGAAAAATACAATTATTAGTCGTGAAGAACTAATTCAAGCGCTATGGGATGATGAACGATTTGTTAGCGACAATACGTTGACTGTAAATGTAAATCGATTACGAAAAAAATTAGATGAGCTTGGATTAGGTAAATATATTGAAACGAAGGTTGGCCAAGGATATATAGCAAAGGAAGAGAATTTCTTATGATAAAGGAATTTATCCTCGAAAGAAAAAGCTGGATTCTCCTTTTTATCCTCCAGCAAATTCTTATTCTCTTAATAAGTTATCTCGACCCAACTATACCGTTTTCTTCATTGCTCTATATTGTCTTTTTATCGTTCATAGTTTTTGCCATTTTTCTTACGGTCCGTTACTTTAAAGAGATAAAGTTTTATAAAAGCTTACAGGATTGGGATAATAGTCTTGATTTAGCTAGCATTGATACAGCAAATACACCATTTACAAAATTGGTCGTTACCCATTTAACAAATCAGACAGAGCAGCTAAAAGAGACTGCCTCACAAAATCAGCTAGCACTAGACCAGGAAAAGGATGAGCTATTATCTTGGATTCATGAAGTTAAAACACCTTTAACCGCAATGCATCTAATGATTGAACGCTTAGAGCCCGGAACCCTTAAATCACAGCTTTTATATGAATGGCTTCGAATCCATCTTCTGCTTGATCAGCAGCTTCATCAAAAGCGCTCGGCCTTTATAGAAAACGATTTGTACGTAGAAATGGTTGATTTAAAGCAGTTAGTATTTAAAGAGATAAAAGCATTGCAATCCTGGTGCATTCAAAAAGGTATCGGCTTTGATATCAAGCTTGAAATAAAGGAAGTGCTCAGTGACGGTAAATGGCTAGCCTTTATCGTAAGACAGTTATTAACAAACGCAATTAAATATAGTGATTCGTCTGATATTTTAATTCGTAGCTATAGCAAAAATGACAGGACTATTTTAGAAATAGTTGATTACGGAAGAGGAATAAACCAACAAGATCTACCGCGAATTTTTGATAAAGGATTTACTTCAACAACTAATCATCTTGATCATTCTTCAACAGGAATGGGACTTTATTTAACAAAAAAAGTCGCAAAGCCTTTGCTAATAGATATTAATGTACAATCCCAACTCAATAAGGGAACAAAGGTAACCTTAACATTTCCAAAGAAAAATGAGTTCGACAATATGATGAGCATGTGACAAAAATGTCACATGCTTTTTTCATTTGTTAGGATAATAAAAGGAAATACTCGATTATCCCATTTATAATTAGGATAAATTCAGGTGAATGTGGCATACGGAAAGCGAACTCCTACTAGCAAAAGTGTGCGGACATATTTAGCAAAACCTATTATAAAAGGAGTTGGAAACTAAAAATGAATATATTAGAAGCTCACAAAATTCATAAAAGCTATGGAAATAAACTTAATAAACACGAAGTACTCAAAGGGATTGATTTAACGATTGAACATGGAGAATTTGTTAGTATTATGGGTGCGTCTGGCTCCGGAAAGACTACTCTTCTTAATGTTCTTTCATCAATCGACCATCTAAGCCAAGGTTCTATTGTGATAGAGGGGAAAGAAATGACAAGGATGAAGGAGAAGCAGCTAGCAGAATTCCGTAAACAGCACCTTGGCTTTATCTTCCAGGATTATAATCTGTTAGATACTCTCACTGTAAAGGAAAATATTTTATTACCTTTATCAATTACAAAAATCCCCAAAAAAATAGCGGAAGAAAAATTTCAAGGGCTAGCAAATGAGCTAGGCATCTATGATTTAAAGGATAAATATCCGAGTGAAATATCAGGAGGACAAAAACAACGGACTTCCGCAGCTAGAGCATTCATCCATGAGCCAAGCATTATCTTCGCTGATGAACCAACAGGTGCCCTTGATTCAAAATCTGCTTCCGACCTTTTAAACAAGCTAAGTGACTTAAATCATAAACGAAAAGCAACGATTATTATGGTAACACATGACCCTGTTGCCGCGAGCTATTGCAGCCGAGTCATTTTCATTAAAGATGGGCAAATTTACACGCAATTAAATAAAGGTAACCAAGAAAGACAGATTTTCTTCCAGGATATTATGAAAACACAAGGTGTCTTAGGTGGGGTTAAAGCATGAACATCAATCAGCTTATCATCCGAAATCTGAAAAAAAATCTAAAAAACTATTTCTTATATGTTTTTGCATTAATTTTTAGTGTTGCCTTGTATTTTTCTTTTGTTACATTACAATATGACCCATCAATGGATGAAGTTGAGGGTTCAATTAAAGGTGCTGCCTCGATTCGTGCTGCATCAGTATTACTTGTTGTCATTGTTTCGGTTTTCCTCTTATACGCTAATACGATTTTCATTAAAAGACGAAGTAAGGAAATTGGTTTATTCCAATTAATTGGAATGACAAAAAATAAAATCTTCCGCATTTTAACGGTGGAAAATTTTATTTTATATTTTAGTTCATTACTAATTGGGATTATCGTCGGATTTTCTGTATCAAAGCTTATTCTCATGATTTTATTTAAAATCATTGAAGTTAAAGAGCTTGCAAGCTTACACTTTTCTAGCCCGGCCTTCATCCAAACGTTAATCGTTTTTCTCTTTATCTACTTTTTTATTATGATGATGAATTACGGATTTATAAAAAGGCAAACTATCTTGTCCTTATTTAAAGTAACATCAGCAACTGAAGATAAAGTGAAAAAGATATCCTTTTTGGAAATGACGCTTGGCTTAATTGGTTTAATTTTAATTTTGTTAGGGTACTATGTGTCTTCAAGACTTTTTGATGGAGATTATACATCCAGTAATAAACTATTTCTCCTTATGATTTTTATTCTAGGATCAGTTATTATTGGGACTTACCTGTTTTATAAAGGGTCTGTTAGCTTTCTCGCTAATATCATAAGAAAAAGCAAAGATGGTTATTTAAATATTAATGAGGTTTTATCTCTATCCTCTATTATGTTTCGAATGAAATCCAATGCATTACTGTTAACGATTATTACAACGGTTTCGGCATTAGCAATTGGCCTATTATCACTAAGCTACATTTCCTATTATTCAGCAGAAAAATCAGCGAAGGACAATGTACCATCTCATTTCGCCTTATCCAGTCATGAGGATGCAAATAGCTTTAAAAATCTATTACAGAAAAATAACATTGCCTTCTCTGAAAAGGTAATTGATGTTATTCAAGTTGAAGCTAATATAAAGGATATTTCAAATATTAATATGGGTGAAGTGAACTTTGATGAAAATAAAATGGTGATACCTGTTATTAGTGATAAGTCAGTTGATCATATTAATATATCTGAGGATGAAACAATTTTCACTGGTTATAGTGACTTATTACAGAGGTTTATGTCGTTTAAAAAGGCAGGAGACGTTACTTTCATTGGTCTTAAAGAGGAAATCCCCCTAACCTTCCTAGGGCTAGAGAAAGAATATATTGTTCCATACACGTTTGCAAATGGAGGTCTTCCCCTTGCCATTGTTGACGAAAAAATATTTGAGCGTTTGAAGACAGATATAAATCCTGAGATCCAACTAGATACATCTCTTTATATCGGCATTAATATTAAGGATGAAAAAGAGTTAGAAAAGGCTGACGAGCTATTTAATGAACCAACGTATACAGCTACTGCTTCATCTCAGCTTGAAATGAGTAAAAACCAAAAAAGCAACATGGGTCTCATCATGTTCATCGTTGCCTTTTTAGGATTAGCCTTCCTTATTACATCTGGATGTATCTTATATTTTAAACAGATGGATGAAAGTGAAGAAGAAAAGGGTAACTATACGATTTTAAGAAAGCTAGGCTTTACTCAAGGGGATTTAATTAAAGGTATTCAATTAAAGCAAATCTATAATTTTGGTATCCCTTTAGTTATCGGTTTGTTCCATAGCTATTTCGCCGTGCAATCTGGTTGGTTTTTATTCGGTACAGAAGTATGGGCACCAATGATAATCGTCATGGTCGTGTACACGATGCTATATTCGATATTTGGCATATTATCTGTACTTTATTATAAACGTGTCATTAAAGAAGCATTGTAATCTTAGAAAGCTCCTATTTGATTAGGGGCTTTTATATGTCTATGTAACAAAACCACCTTTACCTAAAAGGGAAAATAGCCCAAACACTTGATAATTTAGCAATAAATAATTGTAAAAGTGATGATCAATGCTTTATTTTAATCGATTTAAAATAAAGCATTGAACCAATTCATAATGTTTTTGTTAAAGATGAGTTTGTCATTTTATTTGATTTTGCTTTTCTTATTCCTTTTGCCGCTTCTATCCCAGCAAATAAAATATAAGTGAAAATGGCCACCGATAAAGTCCATGTCTCCCAACTAGCTCCTAATGATAACACCTCTGTCATATAATCCTTGAATTCCGGAAGAACCAAGCGAGGATTCGTAATAATAATCACAAAAGCAATTGATGATATAAATTGGTAACAACAATTAAATACCGCTAATTTTATCGTCCAATGCCGTGTGATATATTTCCAAATTGAATTTGCTAGTTCTAATCCAATCACGACTGCTACTAATGGCCAATAGGCATGCAAAATGTCCTGATTAAACGTTGGTGTAACAAACACTAATCCTTCTGGACCTTTTTCATAAATCCCAACAAGGCTTGAAGCACTAAAGAAGACGATTGCCCATATGGCGGTCCAGAGTAGACCACCGAATACTTCAAAGCTTGGAATCCTTTTCTCATTATCTATATATGGAACCAACTCTAAATCATCTGGTGTCCACTCTTTTCCTGTCATCAGCGAATTTTTATGAACTGGGTCAACTCTTTCGATAATTGCAAAAACGACTGTTAGCCAAAAGAAGGTTTGAATAGCCGTTCCTATCATCCTCCATATTCCTAATCCAATTACATCTAAAATGACATTCAATACAGCCTCTTTACCGTCATAAGAAACAATATGGTCCGTTATAACGACTGTCAAGGCTACAAATGCTGCAATAGGCAAAATCATTTTTAGTAAATTTAGATAGATCCCATAATAAGCTGGACCAATTAAAGATCTCGGCTTATCAAGATAATTATTTGCTAACTTTGCTGGGTTTCCCAATTTCATTAAGACCGCTTTGACTTCCTTCTCCGTATAGTCATCCGGAAGCATATCTTCAATTGTCGATCGCAATTCTAAAGCAATATCCTCACGGCTCTTGTCAGGCAACCTTTTTGTCACCTCTTGAATATAAAGGTCAATCATCTTCATGAACCATCTTCCCCTCTTAAAAGATTGTAAAGCTCTTCAGACATCTTTTCCCACTCCAGCTTTAGCTGCGCTAATACCTCACTACCTAGCTCACTTAAAACATAATATCTTCTTGGCCGTGTTTCTGTCGTATCCCAGCTGCTTGTGACAAGCTCCTGTTTTTCTAACCTTCGGAGCAATGGATATAAGGTGCTTTGTTCTATTGATATCCCGCTTTCCTCTAATAATTGAACAAGTGAATATCCATACTGCGGTGTCTTTAATTGGCTTAAAACAGCGAGGGTTAAGGTTCCTCTTCTTAATTCTGTCGTAAGTGAATGAAGAATTTCCTCCACTGATGCACCTCCATTATTATCTGATTTATATTATTGTATATCGTATACTATGCATCATACAGTATTATTGTGAAGAAAGCAATTACTATTTTGTATTATCTTCCAAAAATAGATAAAAAGGGAGGAAGAAATCATAAAGATCCTTCCTCCTACTCTAAAATTTACTTGTTTTCTTGTAATTTATTTTTCTTTTTCACCAATCTATAGGTTATTCCTATTCCAATAAATAGAAGACCAAGTAACAGCATATTATAAGAAGCAGTGGCCGTTACAGGTAATGATTCCCCTTTTTCAGCTTTCTTCTCTTGCTGTTTCGTTGTTTCCTTATCTATATGATTCTTATGATTCTTCCCCTCATTCTCTGAGTTTCCGTTGTTTTGCTCATGTATTTGAGCGTGGTTGTCATTGCTTATAGGTATGGTCGGATTCTTAATCTCAGCAGGAGTCTCCGGCTTTTCTTCCATTGGAGTTTCCGGGTTGTCTTCAATACTATCTCCAACTCGGTATAAATAGAAATCATCTAAGCTTCCCCATGCACCTTGATTCGCTTTAATACTCGCTCCTATTGTTATTGTTCCATCTAAGACAAGTATATTTTTTATCACTGGATTGCTCCAATTAACCCAGCCATTTACTGATGTTTTGACCTTGTATTGTTCGTCATTCGTATTTGCATAAAGAAACATCTCAGATTCCTCTGCATCTCCACCTTGAACAAACATTGCCAAATTGTAATAACCCGGTTCTAACCCTGTTATCCTCTGTTCAACGCGGAATCCTACTGTTTCAGGTGAATAGAAGTGAAGTGAATAATTACCGGATTTTGCATCGGACGCATTGTGTAGAAAGTCAGTATGTGGTGATAATCCATTTTCATATGAAATCTCCCACATACTACGGTTATCGTCCTCAAAACTTGGATTAACCACAAAGTTTTTCGGTTTAATTTCTAGATGTGCTGTAACAATTTGCCCACCTTCAACAGTTCCTTCAATGCTATACTCCCCATTACCATTAGAGATTGCCTCCTCAAGTGCTTTGCGATCCCATGTTACAGGAACCGTCCCCTCACTTCCATCGTTGTAATGTACAGTTACTGTTTCTGGTAATGGTATGTTCTCACCTTCTATTGCACTGATAAATATATCCTGAATTTCATCGATTGTTAATGGTGCCTTTGCTCCCGTGTTTACATATTTGAACACATTTAAGGATGCAAGAGGTTTTCCATTAAAATCAAATAATGCTTGGTTATCCACTGCGCTCCCGCCATACCAATGCCCTGCATCCTCAGGGTCATATTCAGCGGCAAAGCTTGTTGCCCAGCCTGAGCCATATCTTTCCCAAAGCTCCTTATTATTCTCTAATTTATTTGCTGGCCCAACCGGAAGCCATGCAGGTTCCCAATAAAAGACTCCAAGACCCGCATCCCCAACATTTGCGACAGCTTCAATCACATCTCTTACTGCAGTTGCCTGCCCTTGAACTGTAATTGGATAATTTAACGTTTGCCCCGAGCCTTTTGGGGCTGTGTTTTCATGTCCATCCCCATCTTCCTTTGTATATGTATAAGATGTTTCGGCAACCATCACCTTTTTTCCGTACGTATTAGCAACATGCTTTAAAACAGTTGTTAAATTGTCTAATGTCCCATGCCAGAAAGGATAATAAGAGCTTGCAAAAACATCATAATCAACTTGATTTTTCTCTAGTGTTTCAGCAATAAATTGATAGCTCCCTGCCTTTTCAGGATTTGTAAAATGCAACGCTATTAATATTTCGGAATCTAAATCTCGAATTGCTCTACTACCTTCATTAAATAATTGGCTCATTTTTGTCCAATCTGTTTCACCAATAAATCCACCAGTTGTTTCATTACCGACCTGGACCATTCCAATATCAATTCCTGCATTTAACAATGTTTGCAGACTTTCCTTTGTATAGGTATAAACCTCGTTTTTCTTCTCTTCAAAACTTAAATTTTTCCATGCCTTTGGAGCTTGCTGTTTCGCAGGATCAGCCCAAAAGTCAGAGTAATGAAAATCTATTAAAACCTTCATCCCATTTTCTGTTGCTCTTTTTCCAATCTCTATTGCTTTCTTTAAATCGTTATTTCCCCCACCATAACCGTTGCCTTCCGAATTATACGGATTATTCCAGACACGAATACGCGTATAATTCACTCCAGCCTCTTTTAATGTTGTGAAGATATCCTGTTCTTTCCCTTCAAAATTGTAAAATTTCACTCCACTTTCTTCTAAGGAAATAATACTAGAAACGTCAACACCTTTTATAAAATCATCATTCATTCCATCTACCCTTTCAACAAAGATATCTGCTTCCACAGGTTCAGGCAGATGACTTTGATTGGAGATTAAACGCATTTGATCTAAGTACCCCCATGCCTTTGGTTCTCCACTGACAATCGCACCGATTTGTAGATTTGATGTTTCTTCTTTGAGGTCGAATTGCAATGTAATTGTTCCCCATGCATTGTAGCCTGAAGTTGCTATTGCTTCACTCTCCTCATTTCCAGCAAATAGCTTAACAGTACCTTTCTCGGCTGCTTCTCCACCCATTGTTCTTATTGAAAGCTCATAGCTTCCTGCCGGTAGACTTGGAATCGTTTGCTTAATTGTAAAGGTCTGTTTTTCTGATGCTGTATCCTTCACCCAATATTTTAGCGCAGCTGTACCCTCATCAACAGTCATCCATGTATCACTTGAATAAAGAAAATGTTGAACATCAACATTTTCTGTCTTTTCGATACTCCATGTTTTGTCTGCAAAAAAGTCCGTTTCAAATCCACCATTTGTCACTAAGTTATTTGATCTAGCTGCTGCATGCCCGACATTATTAGATAGTTGAATAGAACTTAGCATAAGTAAAACAATGAGCAATAGAGAAAAAGCTCTTTTCAATAGTTTCATAATCTCCTCACCTTTAGCCTTATAATTTATATTTAAGCGCTTCCATAAAACTGTATAGAACTGTAAGAGGATGAGAGGGCTTGTCCATTTTGACAATTCTCTTTTACCATGATGCTATTACTTATAATTAATTATCTCCTCCTGTACAGCTTTTTTGTACAGAAGGAGACCTGAAGCAATTAATCTCTCTTTTTCTCGACAATTCTTACTTCATATTCTTTTAATACTAGCTCTCCAGATAATTCATCCCCTGTTACTAAATCACGTACAGTGTCAGAGAATGTAACAGGTTGATTTTCTTCTGTGAAATTCATAACGAATATATAATCTTTCTCATTATCCTGTCTTACTTGAACAGAAACACCTTTGCCATGTTCAACATTGTAAACAGGCTTTAATGATAACTCATCGATTAATTGTTGATAAAAATCTCGATGGAATTGATCATTTAAGCGAGCACCAATATAATAGGCTGTTCCCTTCTCAAACTTGTTACTCGTAATAGCTGGAGTATTCGCATAGAAATCCTGCATATAAATGCCTTCTACATTTGCTCCACCTACTTCAATCACTGTTGCATAGTCCTTTAATAGATAACTTTCATTCTTATATGTGACGTAATTCTCATCCTTTGGATAAAGCGTATCAGTCTCTACAGGATTAATACCGAATATTTCTTGAAGAGCTTGATGCCATCCACCTGTATATGTTAAGTCATTTTCGTTAACAAGACCGCTAATATATGTCATTACTAGCCTTCCACCATTCGCTACAAATGATTTTAATCGAGCGATTGTCTCTTCGCTTACTAAATAAAGCATAGGAACGATTAATAGCTTATAAGGTGAAAAATCTTGTTCCTTTGTAATGACATCAACTGGTATATCCTTTTCCCAGAATGTTCGATAATGTTGCTGCAACGTTTGTGGATATCGCTTTGTATCTAAGCCAAAGCCTTGTGCATCATTAATTGCCCAGTTGCTTTCCCAATCATAAAGTATCGCCACATCTGATGTTCGATTCGTTCCAACTACATCAGATAGCTTTTCTAATGTTTCTCCTACCTTAGCAACCTCTTTAAAAACTCGATTCTCAGAACTATTATCATGGTCTACTACTGCACCATGGAATTTTTCTGAAGAGCCACGGGATTTTCGCCATTGGAAATAAAGAATACTGTCAGATCCATGTGCGACCATTTGCATGGAAGATAGTAAGTGCATCCCTGGGCGTTTTGCCTTATTAACTTGATGCCAGTTAACAGCACTTGGTGTTGATTCCATTAATAAAAACGGTTGTTGCTTCAAACTACGATAAAGATCATCAATAAAGCCTACCTTCATTGCTAAATCAGCAGTCGTTTCCCAATCATTGTGCCAAGCTGGATATGCGTCCCAGCTAATTACATCTAGATGCTTAGCAAATTTGCTATAATCTAACGATTGGAACGGAATTAAATCATTCGTATCTGCCATGAAGTTTGTTGTAATCGGAACATTTGGTGTTAATTCCTTAATTGGAACAATTTCATTTTCAAAGAAAGAAATTGTCTGATCGGTAACAAAGCGACGCCAATCTAAGTTATGACCATGTACGGCATTCTCTCCAATCGGAGATGGTGATTCAATTTGTGACCAATCGCTGAATGTATGGCTCCAAAATGGTGTCCACCAAGCTTTGTTCAAGGCATCTAAGTCATTGTTATATTTCTCCTTTAGCCAGCATCTAAATGCTTGCTGACATTTATTACAATGACACTCACCGCTATATTCATTCGAAATATGCCACATTAAAAGAGCAGGATGCTGACCATACCTTTCTGCTAGCTTACGATTTATTTGCTGTGTCTTTTCTCTGTACACTTCAGATGTAAAGCAGTGATTATGTCTTCCTCCGTGCAATTGCTTCATTCTATGTCCATTTGTGCGCAACACTTCTGGATATTTCTGTGACATCCAAGCAGGACGGGCACCGCTTGGCGTCGCTAAAATAACCCGTCCGCCAATTTTATGGATATTCTCAATTACTTCATCAAGCCATTCAAATTGGTAGACACCTTCCCTGGGCTCAAGAGCACTCCAAGCAAATATCCCTACCGAAAATGTGTTTGTATGTGATAATTTCATTAATTTAATATCATCTGCTAAAATATCTGGTCGATCTAACCATTGGTCGGGGTTGTAATCTCCACCATGGAGCATGAATTTTGCATTCGTTACATATGTTTTTTCTCGTTTTGACATAGTTCTCTCCCTTATCTGTTTGTCCTATGATTATCTAAAATTAGCCTTTCGTACCACCAGCTGTTAAGCCAGATACAAAGTTCCTTTGCAACAATAAAAAGACAATCGCAATCGGGATACTAATTAAGATCGCTCCAGCAGCGAATGTTGTATAGCTTGCTCCCATAACGTCATTAACTAAATTGTAGAGTCCTATCGGTAATGTATATGACTCAGGTGTTCTTAATATTGTTGATGATAAGATAAAATCACCTAATGGCCCTGTAAAACCATTCATGGCAACAACGGCAACCATTGGTTTTGATAACGGCATTATAATTTGCCAAAAGATTCTTGTGTTACTTGCTCCGTCTATTTTCGCACTTTCATCTAAATCAATTGGAATCGAATCCATATAACCTTTCATCAAATACGTGTTCATAGGAATTTGTCCGCCAATGTATAACAAGATTAGCAACCAATGACTATTCATTAAGCCAAGAATTTGCGCTAAAACAAATAGTGCAATTAATGCTGAGAATTGCGGAATCATTTGCAGTAAAAGGAAAATCGTTAATGCGTTTTTTCTTCCTTTAAATCGGAACCGTGAAAAGGCATATGCGGTAAAGGAAACACTCAAAATTGTTCCTAGCATTGTAAAAATACTTATTTTCAATGAATTTAAATACCAATTACCATATTGAAGACTGTCTTTCCCTGCAAATAGCTCTTTATAATGATCCAATGTCGGATTTTCTGGAATAATTGATGTACTTACTAAACTATTACCAGGGTTAAAGCTTGCACCAACCGTCCAAAGCAAGGGGTAGATGATGACCACCACCATGAATGTTAATAGCAAATAGGAGAATAGGAGTCGAAAGAATTTCTTTCTCTTCATATCTGTCAGCATCTCTTAAGCCCCCTCTTTAAATGAATTTGTTCGTCTGAATTGCCATAGAGCGATTGCGATAACAAAAACTGATAACAAAATCGTTAATGCTGCTGCTAAAGAATATTGACTTGATTGCATTGTTAATTTGTAAATCCAAGAAACTAATATATCTGTTCCTCCGGCAGTGCTACCAGGTACAGCTGGGCCTCCACCATTGAAGAGATAAATAATATTAAAGTTATTAAAATTAAAGGTAAACTGTGTAATAATAATCGGTGCCATTGCAATTAAGATCATTGGCATTGTAATATGTTTAAATTTCGCAAAGATGGATGCGCCATCAATAGTAGCAGCTTCATATAAATCCTCTGGAATCGATTGCAGTACACCTGTTGTAACAAGGAATATATATGGAAATCCTAACCACCCTTGCATAAGGATTAACGCTAATTTTGACCAGTTCGCATCCGTTAACCATGGAATTGCGTCAATGCCAAAAAACGCTAAAATATCATTGTTAATCGCTCCAAAGCTATCATTAAACAAGCCTGCAAAAATCAGAATTGTAACAAATCCTGGCACAGCCCATGGTAGCACGAGGATTGTCCGATAAAATTTCTTAAAACGAATCTCCTTCTGGTTTACAACTACAGCTAATAAAATACCTAGACCTACTTGAAGAGATGATGCTACAAGTGTCCAAATGACGGTCCAACCTAAAACATCAAAAAATGTTGAACGCCAAATATCTACTGTGAAAATCTGACCAAATGTATCTAATCCTACCCAATCCGCTAAATTAGCAGGTGGGGAATGATATAAATCATAGTTTGTAAATGCTAATGCAAAGCTAAATAAAATTGGAAAAATAACAGCAAAGATTAAGATAAATAGAGATGGCCCACTAACTAAATATGGGTAACCTTGAGCAATTAAATTTTGATATTGCTCTCTTAAAGAATATAGCTCTTTATTTTCATCTCGCATTTCTCCAGTTTTATATGCATCTCTTAAATTTAAATAATAGATTAATAGCCCTAAACACGTTACGATTAAAGCAATGATCCCTTCTGCTAATAAGAAAACAGAATTATCACGAGGTACCTCTGTCCCCAATGTAAAAAGACCCCAAAACCCCATATTTAATAAATCTCCAAAAGCAGTAAAGAACGATACTCCTAAAATAAGAAACATTAAACCTTTTGCCCACTGCTTGTTGTAAAATTGTCCAAACCCAGGAATTATCGATAATAATAAGGCTTTTTTACGATATGTCACCTTTTTCACCTCTTTAGAACTTAGAAAGCGGAAGCGCCTTGCTATACGCTGGAGCTAGACACTAGACTAAGCGCAAAAATTTATACTTTCTTTCTATAGAATACAATTAACTTTGTATATATCATCGTGTTCTATCTTAATAGGGTCTGACACCTCCAAATATTGCGGATTTAAGATTTTAAACCTTTAAACCGTCATTATTTTTTGTAGGAGGGGTCTGACCCTATTTTTAAAAAATGAACTATCGATTTATTTCTATTTATTTTCCGCCATGTTTTGCTGCGATTTGTCCCTTGATTGTTTCAACGGCTTGATCTAAAGCTTCTTTTGGCTCAGCCTTACCTGTAGCGATTGTTTGTAACGCACTATCAGCAGGTGTCCATACTTCATTCATTTCAGGAATATTTGGTGTTAATTCTGAGAATTGAGATTGCTCAGCAACTGCTTGTGCAGCTTCGCTTTCCTTCACAACTGGATCTTCAGCTAATGCTTTTACTGCAGGTACTTCCTGTGTTACTTCATATCTTGTTTTAGAGTTTTCCTCATTAGTAATAAATTCAACAAATTCCTCTGCCAATTCAGCATTTTTTGAATATGCGCTTACATTGTAGCTTTTCACTCCAACAAATGCGCTCATATTTTCGCCATTTGATAATTCAGGCAATTTTGTTACGCCATAGTTTACCCCAGCCTTTTTGAACGGCTCTAAATTCCATGGTCCAGATATAATTGCTGCTGCTTTACCTTCCGTAAATAATGATTCTAATACATTAATCCCTTGTTCTCCGATAATTCCAGCTGGGAACAATCCTTCTTTATAAAACTTTTGAATATACTCGGCACCTTCAATTGCACCTTCATTATTTAAACCAACATCTGTTGAATCATAATTTCCATTTCCATCATTTCCAAAAATATATCCACCATAGCCACCTAAAACACTTTGTGCATAATAGATTTGGTCGAATAATGCTAAGAACCCATAATTACCATCTTTTGTTAACTCTTTAGACTTTTCATACCATTCATCTAATGTTTTTGGTAGCTCATCTTCTGAGATGATATCTTTGTTATAGTAAAGCAATGTTGTTTCGACAGCTTTCGGCAATCCGTAAATTTTACCCTCAACCATTTGTGATTGAAGTGCAGATTCTGTATAAATAGCTTGTACACCTTCATCTACTTTCAATTCTTTTATTAATCCTTCTGTTACAGCTGTCCCGATTTGGTCTCCAGCCATAGTTAGAACATCTGGTCCAGTTCCAGCAGGACCATCAAGACGCAAGTCTTCAATTTGTTGAGCATATGCCTTTTCTACTACTTTTACTGTTACATCATGCTCTTTTTCAAATTTTGCAACGGCATCTTTAATACCTTCTGCTTTTTCTATATCTTCCCAAACAATTAATTCTTTAGTCCCGGTTGTTTCTTTCTCATTTGCACCATTTTCACTGCTTTCCTTTGGTCCGCATGCAGCTAAGACTAGAACAAAAGCAAGAAAACAGATAATGCTAATATGTCTTTTTACATTTTTCATGGATGTTCATCCTTTCAAAATTTTTTAACGTTTTCCCCCTATTTAGAAAGCGTTCACAAAAATAATATAGCATCTAATAGGAAAACTGTAAATAAATATTTTACTAGTTTAAGTAAAAAAATTTACGAAAATCAAAAAACAGCTTAATGAATTAAGCTGTTTTCTTCGTTTTAATTTGTACTTTTTCTAATAATCAACTCAGCACCAAGATATAATGTTTTTACAATTTTACGTTTTCCTATTATTTGCTCAAGCAATAATTCAATTGCATTTTTACACATTTCTCGTAAATCAATATGATATGTCGTTAAAGGTGGGGATACATATTTTGCAACACTCGTATTATTAATACTGACAACACTCACTCTATTTGGTATAGATATACCATGTTCATTTAGTGCCTGCAAACAACCAACAGCAATTGGATCAGCTGCAATAAAGAAAGCGGTTGGAAGCTGTTCCCCAAGCTGTTCAATTGCTTTCGACATTAAATAATAGCCGTTTTCTACAGAAAATCCCCTATGGCAAAAAATAAACTCCTCACGCAATAAACCCTTTTTGCTCATATATTCTCGAAAGATTTTTTCACGGATATCCATTTCATCTTCATCCGTATTAGGATTATGGTACGTTCCTCCGATAAGCCCTATCTCCTTATGTCCCTTTTCTAATAAAAAATCTACGGTTTGAACGGTTAACAGTGCTAGATCAGGTCTAACAGAGTCAAAATGGTATGGATCTGGCGTTGTATCGAGAAAAACTCCATTATTCGTTATCCCTCTAAGATATTCTAGTTCCTTATCCGAAAACATACCAACTGCAATAAAACCCTCTATTTCACTTGGTATTTTCGTAATGCCATCAGTGATTTTATATGTTGTTAGCTCTATATTAAACTTTGATGCTAATTTTTCGACCTCTAATCTCATCGTTTTAAAATAGACATCTTCAAGCTCTTCTTTATCTGATAACCAATATAAAAAGGCAATATTTTTCACTTTAGGTCTTACTGTTTTTTTTCTGTAATTAAGCTTATCTGCGACTTCGAATATTTTTTCTCTCGTTTCATCAGGAACTGACAAGCTTTCATCATTATTTAGAACCCTAGAAACAGTTGATATAGAAAAACCCGCTTCTGTAGCAACATCTTTAATAGTCGCCATTCTATACACCACCATTACATACATCTTATTTTTAATCAGTAATACTAAGATATCACTTTCTTTTCATTTAGTAAAATTTTTTACTAAATATTTATTTTTTATATGTCGAATTTATTTACTAGAGGATGGAGAAAGAAAAAACCCGAAATCGGACTAATTATATTGTCCATGATTTCGGGTTACCAATCAATATGATTATTTAAGGGCTTACAATTTATATTTTAAAGCTATTATTCTATTTGTTAAACTTAAGAAATAAGTACCTATTTTGAACTCCCCAATTA
>NZ_CADEPK010000080.1 GCF_902829255.1 Metabacillus niabensis
TGAAGAAAGTATTAAACTGAAAGAAGATCCAATTAATGTTGAAGAATTTATTTCAGAATTTAATTTGTGGATGAAGGTTAAGATTAAGAATGCTAATGGAAGTTTATATCATATTTTTTGTGAACCAAGTTCTAAAATTGAGGAGAGTCGAATAAAATTTTTTTCTCTAAATAACTTTCCAGATTGCATTTTCTTTAAATATGATCAAGAAGAAAACACCATAGATTGTTATATTTGTGAATTAAAGAAGAAGCCGTCTAATCAGTTGAAAAAATTAAAAAATCAGTTGTTTTCTGGTTTTATTCATTGTAAAGCCCTATTCTCTATCTTAGATTTAAACATTGAACAAATTAATTTTAAATTTCCTGTTTATTTAATAGAAGACAATAATATAGAGGTCGAATATAATAAATTAAATGGAAGGCCTAAAAAGGTAACACCTGGTAGGGAAGTAACAGAGCCAACTGACTTTGAAAATTGGAAACAAAATAAATTAATTTATTCTAAGGGTGGATACTCTTACAATATTAATATAGATAAATACCAAATGAATAAAGTCAGTGAAGAATTATATACTTATGAACATATTATATAAACTATAAGTAAATGATTTCATATGAAAATAAACCTTTATTTCTCTTAATTGATTCATTCAGGAGCTCCGTATAAATGGGCTAGATGATTTTTCCCAGTTATATATTTTTATAGTTTTTTATATAAAAGTTAATATTAATTTTTGTATTTTAACTACTTTAGATTGAGCCTTTTTTAGCTTTTCCCATTTTAGCTACACGTATCATTAAGAAAGTGGCAGACTTTTGGCAACATATGAACAGAATGTTTTGTTTTAGGTATGTTAATATGGTAATAACGAAATATATACGATGCGTCTTTCCAAATTGGAAGGGCGCTTTTTCTATATCATATTTTAATTTTGTAAAAGCAGCTGATAGCCCGACAGGGAGAGAGTCTTGTCAAAGGAGATGACCAGATAAGTTTTCCTGCCTATGCACCTTCAGTTGTTTTTGTATGTTTAAAACTAAAGAGGGTGGTTGGGATGAGGATTGCTGATTGTTTAAATAAAGAACAGAAGAAGAAGTTAGATAAACTGAAAAAAGAAGAAAAGATTGATTGGAAAGAAATTATGGGAATGAATCGTGATACTTACAAACGAGGTAAAAATGGAGCGATGAGGAGGAGATAAAATGTTGTCACAATTTGTCGAACGATAGAGATTGTTCAAAGATATCATATAAGTCATAATTTATGGCTGGAGGTAGATGACATCATGATAAAATCACGATATTTTTTGTTTGCTACATTACTATTGTTAGTTGGTTGTAATAATGATGAAGTAGTGATGGAAGAAGAAGCTTCTTTAGAAGAACAAGTAGATTCAGATTCTTCACAGAAAGCATTAGAAGAGGTGCCAATTGACGAACCAGAAGAAGTATCTTCTGAGGAAACGATTGATGAAGAAGAAGTACAACCTGTTGAAGAAGTAGAAGTTGTTCAAGAGGAAAATGAAACTCAAGAGGAAGAAGTAACATCAATAACAACGGAAGAAGTAAATGAAATAGTTAATTCTTATGTTGGAATAGATGAGGCTCCAGTGAATGTTTCATTTGTAAATGGTGAAATCAAAGCAACTATTGAGTTAGTTTCGGACGGTACTTTTCCACTAGAAGATTTAGCTGTAAACAGATACAGTCAGTTATCAGATGAGTTATTGTACTATGAAGGGTGGGAAGTACTTACTATTACCTTCCCAGGTGTTGGATCAATTAGTATGAACCGAAATGAAAAGGAAACAAACGAATTTGGAGATTATTTTCCTACTTTGAGTATAGAAGAAAGACTAAATTATTAAGTTAAGCATCCTTTAGAGGGTGTTTTTTTCGAATTATTGTTAGTGCCACATATAGATTGTAGTAATTTATCTCTGTATAACATAATGAATATAGGAAAATATACTTGCAATTACAGTGGGTTGGATAGTAAAATTTTCCTATATCATTCTATAGGAGTTGAATTTGTTGCCGGAAATAGAACTTTTTGATTTTAATTCTTTATGGGAATTTGGTGGACCGTTTATTATTACTGTTATTGTTATTATTGTTTTTGCACTTATTTCTCTAATATTTTTTAGTAGTATCAATAAAGGTCTAGTTAAAGAAATTATTAGAATTGGAATTATTGTAGGATTGATTGTTGTTATATTAGCAAGCTTTCAAATAACTTCATATTTATGGAGTTTATAATTATAAAAATATATAAAACAGAGGTGATATATTATATGGTGATTTTCGATTTGCTAAAAACAATTCTGTGTTTTGGGTTTGCCGTAGTTGTACTGTCAGTTACTATTTATTGGACTATGTACCATCTGATAGGTAAAAAGTATGTAGATGATGATACCAAACTACAAGTATTAAATGTTTTATGTAAGGCACTATCTTTTGTATTTGCTGTATTGCTAATCTCCTCAAATACATCTTTCGTCTAGAGTATTAGAGAGAGATTCGAAAAAATTAAATGAATAAATCCATAGGCAAGTCATCTCTTATTTAGAGATGGCTTTTTTATCATATTTAGAACTGTTGATGATAAACTTGACTAAAACCAATGCAAAGGAATCTTATATGAACACTCATAAAAGGTACGACAAGTACAAGCGTAATAAAGAAGCACGTGCATTCTATAAGAGTGCAGCATGGAAGAAGTGCAGACAAATAGTATTAGAAAGAGATAACTTCTTATGCCAAAAGTGTTTAAAGAACAATCGTGTAACACCAGCCGATATGGTTCATCACATTGTTGAACTGCTTGATGATTGGGATAAAGCTTTAGATATGGATAACTTAGAGAGCCTTTGTAATAGCTGTCACAATAAGGAGCATCCAGACAGAGGGATGAGGAGAACGAAAAATAAGGAAAAAAGCAAATTAAAAGTAGTGAAATCGAAAGCAAACAAGGAAATCGTATAGCCCCCCTGTCTTTCAAATGTTTTTATCATTGCTCAGGGACCGAGGAGGGCTCCTTCGTTTGCAACGCGGATTCATTTTCACATGAGGGGGGGTATAAAAATGGCAAAAATGAGTAAAAAAAAGCAAAATGAATTAATTGAACAGGAAATAAATCGACTTTTAGAATTAATTCAAGAATTGCCAGAGGAAAAAATACAAGCAGCTAAAAGATTGATTGAACGTGCTGCTTTTATGAAAGTTACTCTTGAAATATTGGAAGAAAACATCAAAACTAAAGGCCCCACATATTTGTTTGTTAATGGAGCTCAAAGGATGCAAGTCGAAAATCCTGCTCAAAAATCATATAATACTATGATAAATCGGTATACTACAGCGTGTGAAAAGATTTTTAACTTGCTGCCAAAGGAAAAAGTAGAAGTAGTTGATGATGATGATTTCGACAACTTCTAAGGATGGAAATATTGTATTAACAAAACCATCACCTACACTTTTAACATCCTGGTATGCTGAACAAGTTATTGCAGGTAATATTGTCGCAAGTGAAAATGTTATTTTAGCAACTAAAAGACATATTAATGATTTGAAAAAGTCAAAATTAAAGGTTCTAAGAGAAGAATTTCCTTGGGAATTTGATGAGGAATTAGGTCATAGACCTATTAGATTTATAGAAAAATATTGTAAACCATCGAAAGGGAATTTCAAAAAACTCATCGCTCAAGCTTGGCAGCACTTTACTTTAGGAAGTCTTTTCGGATGGGTTCATAAAGAAACAAAGCTAAGGCGCTTCAAGGAAGGGCTTATTTTTGTTGCGCGTAAAAACGGAAAAACAACTAAAATCTCAGGTGTTTCTCTTTATGGTGTAAGTAAAGATGGTGAAAATGGAGCAGATATTCCATTATTGGCTAACTCAATGAAGCAAGCTAGACTTCTATTTGATGAAGCAAAAGCAATGGTAAAAGCTTCTCCTAAGTTAAGCAAGAGATTTCGACCTTTAAGAGATGCTATTCATTTTGACCAAACATTTTCAAAGATTGAGCCACAAGCTTCAGATTCTGAAAAACTAGATGGTTTGAACACTCATATAGGTGTTTTTGATGAGATTCACGAGTTTAAAGATTATAAATTAATCAATGTTATTAAAAACTCTCGTGGCTCTAGGGAACAACCGTTACTTATTTACATCACAACAGCTGGATACCAATTAGATGGACCACTTGTTAACTATTATGAGCAAGGTATTGATGTACTTAAAGGTGTTATTAACGATGAAAGAACCTTCTATTACTTAGCTGAACTTGATGATCCTAGTGAGTTTGATAAACCTGAGATGTGGATTAAAGCAAATCCTAATCTTGGGGTGTCTATTAAGCTCTCTGATATGGTTGAGGATTGGGAGAAAGCAAAACGTACTCCTGCGGAAAGAAATGACTTTATCACTAAACGTTTTAATATATTTGTACAATCTGATGAACAATCATTCTTAGATTTTGAAGTGATAAAACGTAATAAAAGGGCCTTAAAACTGTCAGATTTACATGGGAAACCATGTATAGGAGGCTTCGACTTATCTCAAACAGAGGATTTCACAAGTGCATGTCTAGAATTCCCTTTGAGTACCGGTGAAGTATTCACACTATCTCATTCATGGATACCAGAGAAAAAAGTGTTAAGTGACAACGAGAAGATACCTTATCGAGAATGGGAAAAAGAAGGATTACTCACTATTTGCAAAGGAGATTACGTTGATTATCAGCTAATTTATGATTGGTTTGTTGAAAAATCAAAAATATTCAATATTGAGTTAATCACCTATGACCCAGCAAATGCTTATAGACTTGTTGAAGATTTAAAAACATACGGGTTTAATACTTTAGCAGTTAGACAAGGGTATATTACTTTAAGTCCTGCACTAAAAGATGCAAAAGAGCTGTTTTTAGATGGGAAAGTAATATTTAGTGAGGAAGTTGAGGTTGATGGTGAACTAAAAACCAAAATTAATAAGTTATTTAGATGGTACCTCAATAACGTCAAATTAGTTGAAGATAGAAATGGTAACTGGTTGCCAACAAAACAAGGTCGCTACCGTAAAATTGACGGTTTTGCGGCTTTTTTAAATGCACATACAGAGGTTATGAAGAGATTAGTTGCTCCACAAGGTGAAGGTAATATCACATTTGTTTCGGTAAGTGATTTATTTAAATAAAGAAAGGTGGTGTGACTTTGAAATGGTTCTCTCGAATTAAGAATGCAATCAAAATGGCAGCTACCGGATGGAAAGGACAAGGTTTTGACTTTTCTAGTTGGGCAGGACGCACATTTTGGGGTGTTGATAACGGAAAATTAGCAACAAATGAGAATATTTTTAGTGTTATTAGCCGTTTAGCAAACACATTATCATCTTTACCCATTAAACTTTATCAAAATTTTGATGTGAAGATGAACCAAGTAGCTGATGTAGTCATTAATGATCCAAATCCTAATATGACCAGCTTTGAATGTTTTAATAAAATTGAGGTATCAAGAAATGAAACAGGAAACGGCTATGCTGTTATAAGAAGGGATATTAGAATGCAGCCATCACAGCTTTTACCTATAGATTCAAGCTATGTTACACCTTTTATTAATACAGATGATGGAGAACTATGGTATCAGGTGCTTGGAAATGACGGTACTTATTATATTCATAACATGAATATGTTTCATGTTAAGCATATTACAGGGGCTAGTAGATGGGCAGGTATTAGCCCTTTGAATGTTCTTAAAAATACATTAGATTATGATAAGGCAGTTCAAGAATTTAGTTTAGCTGAAATGAAGAAAAAAGATAGTTTTATATTAAGCTATTCTGCTAACATAGATTCTGAAAAAAGACAGCAGATAATCGATGATTTCAGGCGTTTTTATCAAGAAAATGGTGGTATTTTGTTCAAAGAACCTGGTGTAGATATGGACAATATTGAAAGGAAATACTTTGCATCAGATACATTAGCATCAGAGAAAATTACTCGTTCACGAGTTGCGAATGTGTTTAATGTACCCGTCTCTTTTTTGAATGATGGAGAAGGTCAAGGATTTTCTTCAAATGAGCAGATGATGATCCAGTTTGTTCAGATGACTTTAACACCAATTGTTAGGCAATATGAACAAGAATTGAATAGAAAATTACTTACACCAGCTGATAGAAAGGCTGGTTTTTATTTTAAGTTTAGCCTTGGAGGTTTACTTAGAGGCGATACTGCAGCGAGAACACAATTCTATCAGATGATGTTAAGAAGTGCAGGTATGAAACCGAATGAAGTGAGACAGCTAGAAGACTTGCCTCCAGAAAAGGGTAAAGCAAATGAGTTGTGGATTTCCGGTGATATGTACCCGTTAGAAATGGATCCTACACAACGTAAAGGAGGTGAAAAGAGTGGGAAAACAGAAGAAACAGAATAAATTTTGGGAAATGAAGATGTCTGCAGACAATAAGTCCGCGGATATTTTTGTTTATGGAGAGGTTACAAAGTATGCCTGGGAAGAATATGGTGAAGTTTCAGCACAAGTTTTTAAAAAAGAGCTTGATGACTTAGGAGACGTTGAAACCATAAATCTACACATTAATTCTCCAGGCGGTAGCGTATTTGAAGGTATTAACATCTACAATATGCTTAAAATGCACAAAGCGAAAGTAGAAGTATATATTGATGCTCTTGCTGCCTCGATAGCATCTGTCATTGCAATGTGTGGTGATACAGTATATATGCACAAAAATTCAATGATGATGATCCATCATGCTATGACTGGGGCATGGGGAAATGCTCAACAATTGAGAAAGGCAGCAGACGATATTGAAAAAATCAGTAAAACGAGTTGCCAAACTTACCTTGATAGAGCTGGTGACAAATTAACAGAGGAAACACTTCAAGAGCTTCTTGATGCAGAAACTTGGCTTTCGGCAGACGAGGCTTTTTCTTATGGACTTTGCGATGTTGTATTAGCGGAGAATCAAGCAGTAGCTTCAATTAGTGAAGATTTATTTAAAAACTATAAAAATATACCAAAGCAATTGAAAATTGGGCAAACAAATGCAGTTTCAGCAGAAGAAATGGCTCAAAGAAAACGCATTGCAGAGGAAGCAAAAGCTAGTTCAGCTTATATTAATACAATTTTAGGAGGAATTATTCAATGAAATATCCATTAAAAACTTTAAAATTAGACTTACAATTTTTCGCTTCAGGCAGCACATTATTTGAGTTGAAACAAAATATGGCTACCATTGGTCAGCAATTACAAAAGGTTGAAAATGAACTTGCTCAAAAAGCGATTGATACTACAGCAACAATGGATGAAATTAAGGCGCTTCAAACCTCTAAATCTGATTTGCAAATGCGTTTTAATGTAATCAAAGAGCAGCATGACCAAATGGAGGCAGAACAAAAGGCGAAATTTGAGGCAAATCAGAGCATTAAAACTATCGAGGATCCAAAGCAACGTGTTATAGAGGCAAAAGCTGAACTAGTTCGTTCTACAATGATTGGAAAACCTTTATCAAATGAAGTTCTTCAAGTTTTAGGTGATAACGCAAATCCAGCGACAGGCGGTGAGAAATTATTACCTAAAACTGTAACAGATACACTTTTACATGAACCATTTGTAAAAAATCCATTACGAAACATCTCAACTTTTACTCAAGAAACTAACTTAGAAATTCCAAAAATCAGTTTCCAATTAGACGATGATTCATTTATTGGTGATACTGAAACTGCGAAAGAAATCAAAGCAACTGGTGATACGGTTACCTTTGGTCGTCACAAATTTAAAGTGTTTGTACCAATCTCTGAAACTGTATTAAACGGAACAAATACAAATTTAGTTGCAACTGTGGACAGAGCTCTTGAATCTGGTTTAGCAGCCAAAGAAAAGAAGGTAGCTTTTGCGACATCTCCAAAAACTGGAGAGGAGCATATGTCTTTCTACTCTACTCAAAGTGCCATTAAGAAAGTTCAAGGGGAAAATATGTATAAAGCAATTAAAAATGCAATTGCCGATCTACATGAAGATTTCCGAGATAATGCTAGAATAGCTATGAGGTACACTGACTATGCAAATATCATTGAGTTTTTAGCAAACGGAAGTGCTACTTTATACAATGCACAACCTGAACAAGTACTGGGGTATCCAGTAGAATTTGTTGATGCTGCGATTAATCCAGTTGTCGGTGATTTTCAATACTCACATTTCAACTATGATTTAGCAATGCTTCGTGATCGTGATAAAGATGTAAAAACAGGTGTTGAATTATTTGTATTAACTGCTTGGATTGATCACCAAATCAAATTAAAATCTGCATTCCGTATTGCAGAAGTAGCAACTACACCCTAATGCTCCCCAAGGGTTAGCAGCGAGTAATGTAACAGATACTTCTGCAACAATTACTTGGGATGCTGTTACCTACGAAATTGGGGGAATCAAAGAGTATGAGATTTATAGAGATGGAGTAAGTGTTGGCACAAGAGTTGGTACAAGCTTTGCAGATAGTGGACTAACTTCATCTACAACTTATAAATATCAAGTCAAAGCTAAAACAAATAATGGCTTGGAATCGTCTTTAAGTGATGAATTATCTGTTACTACTGAAGAAACACCAATTGAAGGTGCGTAAATATGCTTACTTTAGAGGATTTTCCTGAATTAAAAACCGCGTTAAGAATTGATGGGAGCGAGGACGATAAAGTCCTTGCTCTTCTATTAAAATCAGCAAAAATTGATTTGAAAATTGCGGGAGTACCAGAAGAAAAAATTACAGAAGAAACAATAGATTTATATAAAAGAGCTATTATTCTCTACTTGGGATTCGATTATGAGTATGAAGAGAGAAAGATAGCAAAGCTTGAAAGGGCTTATCAACGAATTTTATTGCAGTTAAGGGCGGAGATTACTAATGAGTAAAGGAATTTTAAATACTCGAGTAACCTTTTATGAGTTTGCTCCAAACGATGGGCCAGAACCTGGTGAACATAATGATAAAGAACTATATAAAGCTTGGGCAAAAGTGGATGAAGTTTGGCTGAAAGATATTGAGTTAGCTAAATCTAACGGTACTTTATCAGATGTTACCATCACAATTCGCGATCCTAGAAAAGAATATCGACCTAACAACAAGCACTATCTATCTATTGATTCTGATTATTACAGAGGTAAAGAATTTAATATTAAGCATGTTAGACCTGACATACAAAATAAAAGGTATATCAGAATAGTCGCGGAGCTAAAACAATGAGTGTAAAAATAAGTGGTTTAGAAAAACTCATGAGACAACTTGAAAAGCGATATGGCCAACAAAATATGCAGCGGATAAGTGACAAGGCATTATTAGCTGGAGCAAGAGTATTTGTAAAAGAATTAAAGAGTCAATTTGAATCCTTTAAAGATACAGGGGCTTCAATAGATGAAATAACAATATCAGAACCAATGTGGTTAGGTAGTGTTCGTACAGTTAAAGTTCATTGGCGTGGTCCTAATAACCGTTATAGGATTATTCACCTTAACGAATGGGGAACAATTAAAAATCCTAATCCACAAGGTAAAGGAGCTATAGCAAGAGCTTTAAAAAATGCTGAAGCAGCATATCGTAATGCCATTAAAAAAGCGATAGAGGAGGGGATATAGGTGGATGTACTAGATTTGGTTTATCAGGGATTGATTGCTGATGAATACATTAACGAAAAAGTATTTAATAGAATCAAATTCTATGAATATCCTGAAACAGGAGATGTTACTGGTCCGCACATCATAATGGAGTTGGTAGATTCTCCTAACCCTTCTAATTTTGCAGATAATAAATGGCTTACTTACAATTGTTATTTACAAATTGAAGTATGGTCGCCTAATAGGAAGATCACAAATCAAATTGCAGACAAGGTTCGTGATGTCTTGTGGGATAGCTTTGGATTTGTTCAAAAACGAGGACAACAGGAATATGATGAAGGTGTTTTTCGAGATGCCAGGCGTTATGAAGGAACAATATATCGAGATGATTTAGACGGCGTATAAGCTGTCTTTTTTTATTAATTAATAGGAGTGATTAATTTGGCAGAAGAAAAAGTATATAGAGCTTCCACAGGAGTAGATGAGTTTTTCTACGGTGAAGTTGGAGATGGAACTGTTGCAGCATATATCGAGCGAGTAAAGTTTTTACAGACAATCAATGTAGAAATGCCTCAAGAAATTGTTCGCGCTCGAGGTGATAATAAAACTGCTGAAATGGCAGTATCAAGTGGAGATATTGCAGTGACATCTGGATTTCATAAAATTCCAATACAGGATAAACAAAAGCTTCTTGGTTTAGAAGTAGTCGATGGACTAACTGCAATGGGCAGTGAGGATAATCCGCCATATGTAGCAGTTATATTCGCTAAAACTTATGAAGATGGTTCTCGTGAATATGTAGGACTACCAAAAGGGTTATTTACCCGTCCAAATATAACGGGTAATACAAAAGGAGAAGGTGTAGAATTCAGTTCAGAAGAAATAGCTGCACAATTTATGGACCGTAAAGTGGATGGATTTACTAAAGATAAGTCTGTTATTTTTGCGTATGATCCAGCTGGTCAAACAACCGAACGTGATAAATTATTTTTAAAAATATTCGGTCTACCATACCCAACAGGAACAACGGAACCGGAAGGAGCGTAATCCATGTCTAATACATTAAAAGTAGATGAAATTAAAAAAATGTTAACTGATTCAGGTGTAACCTTTGATGAAAAAATGAAAAAGGAAGAGCTTCTTCGGCTGTTAGAAGAAACTAACCAAGCAGAGGTTAAAGAAGATACTGCATCAATTGAAAATTCGGAGCAAGAACAAGAAGAGAAATCTCATAAGAAATATGTAGTTGTCCATGATTTTAAAGATTTAAAAGATAATAATCATATTTACATTAAAGGTGATCCTTACCCTAGAGCATCGAATCAAAAGGTAACTGCAGCTCGTATTAAGGAATTATCATCAACAAAAAATAAAATGAAAAAAGTATTAATCAAAGAGCAGGTTTAATCCTGCTCTATTTTTATTGAGGAGGGAACATAAATGACAAATTTAAAACAAAACATGATCGAGTTAGTTAAAGAAGAAAAAGAAGGAGAAATCATTACAGAGAAGTATTGGACACCAGCATTTATCCCGTTATCTGTTGTCTATCAAGCTATTGATTTGAGCATCGAAATAAAAAATGCTTCACTTGAAAATGAAAAACAAATGATTGATAGAATGGTTGATTTTGTTGCTAATGACATTTACAAAGGGAAATTTACAAAAGATGAATTATTCAATGGTTTGCATGCCCCGGATGCAGTTGATATCCTTCGAGAACAAGTTTTCTTTATTTTGAGAGGTCAACAAAGTGATGAAACAAAAAAGTACCTGGAGAAGAAGAATTAACGGATGAGGATTTTTCTTTCGAAAAGCAGATAGAGTATCTTGATAAACTCGTCCTTAGTTATGTGAAAGGCGGAAAAGATATCAACGATGTCTTAAATATGCCGTTTCATTTCTTTTTGGAATTGTTGAGAGAAAAGAATAAACCTAAACAAACTGGATCCCTAATAGCTGCCTTTGGTGGTTAGGGATTTTTTTATTCTTGTAAGAAAGTAGGGCAATTATGGCTGAAAGAATAGAAGGTCTTTCGATAGGTTTAGATTTAGACACCTTGGCATTAGACAGAGGGCTTACGGGATTAAAAGATAAATTGAAAACTGTAAACAGTGAAATGAAAGCTAATATGTCAGCATTTGAACGTGGAGATAAATCTATAGAACGTTATGAAACTAGCTTAATGGGTTTGAACAAAAAATTAGATGTGCAAAAACGTGTGGTTAGTGAAGCAAAATCTGAATATGAAAAAATGGTCAAGGAATTTGGCGAAGGTTCAAAAGAAGCTGAGAAGGCTGCTCGTGAATACAATAACCAAGTGTCATCATTAAACAGTTTACAACGATATATTAATAAAACAGAAAATGAATTGAAAGAATTACGTGAAGAGCAGCAAAAAAGTGAATCTGGTTGGAACAAATTCGGACAGACTATCGAAAATACAGGTACTAAGCTAACTGGCATTGGCCAAGGGTTAACTGTAGGACTGACAACTCCACTTCTCGGAGCAGGCTTAGCGATAGGCAAGACTGCACTTGACTTCGACAAAGCTTCAGGACAAATTCAAGCAGATTTAGGTATCTCTGAAGAAAAAGCAAAAGAGTTAAATGAAGTTGCCAAGGAATTATGGGAAGACGGATTCGGAGATAGCATTGAAGGTGTTTCCTCTAAGATAGCTGGTGTTACTAGAAGTTTAGGCGATTTAAGTAAAGTAGACTTATCTTACGTTACCAAAGGATTAGATTTATTTGAACAAAGAGGATGGGCAGACCAACAAGAATCATTAAGAGCAATTAAGGTTCTGATGGAGCAATTCGGAATGTCTGCTCAAGAAGCAATGGACTACTTAACGAAAGGTTTCCAGGAAAACTTAGATTTTAGTGGTGAGTTCCTTGATAGTGTTTCTGAATACGCCACTTATTTCGCTGAGTTCGGTTTAACTGCTGATGACATGTTTGCGAAGTTCAAAGCTGGTGCTGAAAGTGGAGCTTTCCAACTAGATAAAGTTGGAGATGCGATGAAAGAATTCTCTTTACGTGCAAAAGATGGATCTAAGACTAGTGAAGACGCATTTAAAGCCCTTGGACTCAATGCTAGTGAAATGACTAAGCAATTCAATAAAGGCGGTAAGGATGCTAAGAAAGCATTTGAAACAGTTGTCAAAGCCTTAAAAGATACTGATGATGAAACAAAGAGAAATACTGCTTCAGTTGGTTTGTTTGGAACACAATATGAAGACCTTGGAGAAAAAGCGTTTGAAGCAATGTTGGAAGCGAGTAATGGTCTAAAAGATGTGGAAGGCGCGACCAAAAGAGCTAGTGATGCACTTCAAAATAATTTTGGTACCAGAGTAACAAAGATATGGCGTGAATTTGTAGCTGACTTGAAACCTGCAGGGGATATTCTTCTTGATTTTGCTGAGGGCATCTTACCAAAAGTAGCAGATACAGTTGATGATGTTACAAATGCATTTGCCGAACTTTCACCAGAGGCACAAAAAACAGCGTTATCGGTTGGGGGAATTGCTGCAGCCGCAGGACCAACTTTAATGGTGATCGGTGGTATTTCTCGTGGATTTGGAGTTATAACCAAAGTAGTAGGGCCACTTTTAGGAACACTTGGTGAAGGTAAAGGTCTGACTGGTATTTTAAAAAGGATACCAGGACCAATTGGTGCTATAACTACTGGATTAGGAATAGGAACTATTGCATTTCAAGGCATAAATGCAGTCATTGAGAAGTCAAAGGAAGTAAACTTAGAACATGTCAATTCTCTAATTAAGCAACAACAATCTTTAGAAACTTTATCAACAAAATACGGAGAGTTGCAAAGCAAAAATAAATTATCTAATGATGAACTGTTACGATTCAGAGACATTCAAAGTGAACTTCAATTAGCTAAATCAGCATCCGAAATCTCAGCATTAAAAGATGAACAAGCAGAGTTACAAGAAAAATCAGGCCTTACTAATAATGAATTATCCGAGATGCTTCGTTTAAATGATGAAATTGTTAAATTAACACCTACTGTGGCTCAGTCATATTCCGAACGTGGAAATGCAATTATAAGTAGTAAAGACGCAATTAGTGAAGTTAATAAGGAGTTACAAAAAAGTATTGCTCTTGAGTTAGAAAACCAAAAAATTAAAGCTGAAGCACAATTAGATAAAAACATTCAAAATTACATTAAAGCTCAAGAGGAATTAAATAACAAAATCAGAGAAAGAACAGCTGCAGAAAAAGAAGCAGCTGATATAGAGAAGGAAATTCAAGATTTAAAATCAGTCGCTCAACAGCAATATAACGATGGTCAAAAAGCAGCAGCACAAATGACACAAGATGAAATTACTCGTCAAGAATTCCTTCTCAATCAAAAAAATCAACAAGTAGTAAAAATTGCAGAGGAAGTAACGGAGAAGCAAAAGAGCCTTGAAAAAACAGGAGAAGAAATAACTAAAACTCAACAATTGTTAGGAGAAATGATTAATCTCCAACTTGCTCAAGTAGGTATCAATGAAAAAGGCGCAGAAGGTATTGCTCAACTTGACCAAGCGATATCAAAGGCAGCAAGTCGACATAAGTATCTAACAATGTTAAGTGAAACACAGGGTGGACTTAACGATAAGCAGAAAGAGGAATTAAAGAATTTAGACCAATCTTTATCTAAGTACAACTCTGCAAAAACAGCAATTCAAGGAATGCAAAATGAGCAAGAAGAGGTTAATCAGAAAATCCGTGAAGGTACCGGTGAAGCGTCGAAGCTCACAAAAGAAGCAGATAAAGATGTTACTAAAAACGTAAAAGTGGATGATAAAGGCGGGGCTAAAAAGGTTTCAAATGAAGCTAATAAAAAGGCCACTAAAAATGTAAAAGTCACTGACCATGGTGGCGCAAAAAAAGTTTCTGCAGAAGCATCAAAAAATGCCAAGAAAAATGTCAACGTTGATGATAAAGGAAAAGCTAAATCAATTCATGAAACTGCTTCAAAAAATGCGAAAAAGACAATTACATTTGGTGCTATAGCAACAGCTGGTTTTAAAGGTGCAATTAAAGCAGTTGAAAAGGCTACTGGTATAAATATCCCTGGTTTCGCAACAGGTACAAAAAATGCACCCGGTGGATTATCACTGGTAGGTGAAGAAGGACCTGAATTGGTTCATTTACCAAGAGGAGCAAAAGTAATACCAAATAAAGACACTGAATCCATCTTTCAAAAATGGAATGTTCCTATGATGAGTATTAGTAGAGAAGGCTTTGCAACAGGTGGATTAATTAATACTGCAGGTTTATATCCTATCGCTGAAGGTGGTTGGCCAGAAATTGTCGTACCTACTGACCCAAGTCGAAGAACGGATGCTATGAAGTTATTGGCCATTGCTGGTAAAAAACTCACTGGAAATAAACGTCCTAATCAGTTACCTAATGTTGCTCAAAGTGACGATTCATATTTAGGTAAAAAAGTTGAGGAATTAACAAATCTTGTTAAAGACTTAATCAGTATACAACAAGAACAATTAGTAGCTCTTGCTGCAGGACATATAATTCAAATGAATGATCGTACAGTTGGAATATTAGTTGAACCGCATATAACTGAAATTCAAAAGAGAAATGGTAAGGTTGAAAGTAAGTTCAAGAGGAGGTAAGACTTCATGGGGATGATATTTAACGGAGAAAGACGGTCTTACCTTTCTGTATTAAGAGGGAGAGAAAGACCTGCATGGGCTCCAATTGAACATGAATTTATTGAGGTACCCGGACGACCAGGTGCTTATATCAAAAATAAAAAAACTAAAGTTAGGCAAATTAATGTGCCTGTTGCTATCATAGGTGAAGATATAGCAGATTTACAAAAACTTAAAGAAGATTTAGCTGCATGGCTAATTACAGATTCACCAGTTCCTTTGATTTTTGAGGATGAACCAGACAGGACTTATTTTGCAGAAGTAACAGGTTCATTTGATGCAGAAGAGATTGTTAAGATTGGATCTGGAGTAGTTAGTTTTATTTGTCCTGATCCATACAAGTATGGTCCTCGACATCATGGAGTTTTTGAATCAGATGTTGCATCAATTACAAATTCCGGAACAACTGAAACGTATCCTATATTTCGAGCAACTGTTAAGGAACCTATTACATTATTAGATATCGTAACTGACGATGAGTATATGAGTATTGGAGAGTCTGTTGATTTTGAAAGTGAGGTACCTTTTAAAAAAGAAGAAAGGTTGCTATGGGACCAAATGGGTTCAATGATTGGATGGTCAGATGCTACAGCTGTTGACGGGGGAGTTATAACGGGCTCAATGGTAACTGACGGGTATAAGTTTATCGCATCAAGTTATGGTACTGGAGCTGCTTGGCATGGACCGGCAAAAAGAATAACAATTCCTAATGGACCATTAACAGATTTTAGAATGGATGCCATTGTGGAATTAGGTAATCGTCAAGCTATAAAGGCTGGTAGAGTAGAAATCTATTTACTAGATAGTAGTAATGCAGTTATTGCAAAGATGGCATTAAAGGACACTCACAAGGGTATTGCATTGGCTTATGGTGAAGCAAGACTTGGTGGTTCCACTAGTAAACAATTTTTGATAAATGAATACGGTGATAAAAAGGGATCTTGGAATGATTTTTACGGAATGTTAAGAATTCAGCGTATCGGTAAAAAGTGGACAGCTTATATAGCGAAAATTGATACAGATACCAATTTACATCACACTAGGAGAACAGTATCTTACTTAGATGTTAAAGGAACATATAATAAAAACGTTTCACAAATTGCTGTTCATGTTGCACAATATGGCTCATATAGTCCAGCAACATTAGGAATATATGATTTAAAAGTTTTTAGAATTAATAGTCATTCAGATGAACAAATACCTTATATTGCAGATGCTGGCGATGTAATTGAAATAAATCATGCTAAAAATAGCATATTAATAAACGGAGAAGACCGGAAGGACCTAAAAGATTTTGGTGCTTCTTTTTTTTCGCTCAAATCAGGTACTAATACTGTTCAAATATCACCTTATTCTTCCTTAGAAAATGTAGAGGTTGAATGGAGGCCAAGGTATTTATGATACACATTCTTAATTACAAAACAGAGAGAATAGTTGGTACTCTTGAAAATAAAGAAGAAACCTCACTTTTTTGGGAGGATAGCCATAAGCAATCATTACAAGATAATCTTGAAACATTCAATTTCACTATGCAAGCTGATGTGAAAGAGTCTGAATTTGTTAGCAAAAGAAACCGCATCATCATACCAGATGAGGATGGTTTTTTTCGCGAATTTATTATCTTTGAAGCCAAACAATATTCTGACCTTACCAAAGAAGTATATACAAATGGTTCTTATACTGATTTAAAGAAACAAAAAATAATTGAACCAACTACATTAGATAATCAAACAATCTCTAATGCAGGGCAATTCGTTTTATCAGATACTAGTTATCAGCTAGGGATAATTGAGATATCGGGAACAAGAAAAATAGTATTTGAGAATTACACAGATGCTTTAAGTGCTCTTCAGAGCATTGCTTCGGCATTTAATTGTGAGTTGCGTTTTCGAGTTGAGGTAAAAGGAAACCGAATAATAGGTAGATATGTAGACTTCCTACAGCAAGTTGGAGGCAAGAATGGCAAGGAAATTGAGTTAGGTAAGGATTTAATTGGAATCACTCGTAAAGAAAACACAGATGAAATTGTAACCGCATTGATTGTACTTGGTCCAGAGAAAGAAGATGGTACACGTACAATTGTTACAGTTAAGGACGAAGATGCACTTCAACGTTGGGCTGATAAAGACAATCGGCATTTATGGGATGTTTACGAACCAGAAGTTAATCAGGACGTTACCGAGGAAAGATTAACTGAATTAGGAAGGAACGAGTTAAAAAAGAGAATTAACTCACTGATAGAATATACAGCTGATACTGCAAGTATTGAACATATATTCGGATATGAACATGAGAAAGTTCGACTTGGTGATACAACAAGAATTAAGGATACATCCTTTGAACCTGCGCTATATGTGGAAGCAAGAGTAATTGAAGTTGATCGCTCTATTTCTGATCCTTCTGCAAAAAGTTATGTTCTCGGGGATTTTATTGAGTACAGTGAAGAAGATATTATGGCTAGATTTAGAAAGCTTCAAGGTATTCTTCAACAAAAGGTATCAGCTGGTGAGATAACAGCTATTCGTGAATATGTTGATCAACAAGACCAAGTAAATTATGAAGATTCCACACGTTATGCTGATGTTGTATCAGATACAGCTAAAACGGAAGCTGTAGAAGTAGCAGCTACGGATGCAACACAAAAAGCAGATAATGCGAAAACAGAAGCAATTAATACAGCAGCGACAGACGCAACACAAAAGGCTAATGCAGCAGAGTCTAACGCTAAGTCTTATGCTGAGACAAAGGCAGAAGAAGCAAAAACGGCAGCGATAGCAGCAGTGAAGTTGCAGATAGAAACCGACATAGCAACTGCAGAAGCAGAACTAAAGAAATACTCAGACAGCGCAGCAGCGCAGGCAGAGGAAGACGCAAAGACTTATACGAACAATATTAAAACGCAGATAGAAAATGCTATGACTTCTCACGCTAATAACGTGGCTGCGGAAGCAGAGACAGCAGCAAAAAATCACGCAGACAATGTTGGAAGTACAGTAGAGACTGCAGCGAAAAGTCACGCAGAAGCACAAGCAAAAGCAGCGCAAACTAATGCACAGAATTTCGCTAAAAACGCTAGTAATATCAACAGTGGAACGTTAAACGGTTCTGTAGTAAATATTACTAACCTTAATGCTTCTAATATAGTATCGGGTAATATGTCGGCAGATTTTATTTATGGTGGAACTATTAACGGTACGACTGTAAATATAATCAATCTTAACGCTGCTAATATTAAATCAGGTACTTTAGATACAGCACGACTAGCTACAAGCTCGATTACTGCGGATAAATTAGTAATAGGCGATTTTACTAATCTTTGCGAAAATCCTGACTTCGAAGGCGATACAGTCGGAAGCACGCCTAAAGGGTACGCAGATTCAGCACTTGCGAAAGTGTTAGACATATCTACTTATCAGAATGGTAACGGCTCTAGCAAAGCGTTGGGGTTAAACGCAAGAAATAATGGTAATTCGGACATTTACGGCACAAATCTTATACCTGTAAAAGCAGGGCAAAAATTCTATGTGGAGGCAGAGGCTAGATATCTTAATACCGCAGGAACGGGTTACGGGCGAATTGGCTTCAACAGATATGACGAGAACAAGAATATGCTTAGCAATTGGGATAGTGTAGCTAGTTGGGGGAGTACTGCAAAAGAGACAACCTTTACTAAGAAGAGTGGCGTATATACAGTACCGCATAACGGATATATTCGACTATGGATAAGTTTTGCAAACAATGCCGAGACTTCGAATGTATTCGTAGTTGATAACATTCGGGTACATCGTATGGCTACTACTGAGCTTATTGTAGACGGAGCTATTACAGCAGATAAGATTAACGTTAGTAACCTAGCAGCAATTACAGCGAACTTAGGTACAGTTACAGCAGGAAGTATTGACGCTGCGAAAGTCTCGATAACTAACCTTAATGCAAGCAACATCAATACGGGAACTCTAAACGCCGCACGAATCGGCAGTAAAACGATAACAGCCGATAAAATTAGTGTTTCGAGTCTATCGGCACTTAGCGCAGATTTAGGTACAGTTACAGCAGGGACACTAAAAGCAGTTAAGTTAGAAGCTGCAACGGGAACGTTTAGTGGTAGAATTTCGTCATCATCCTTAATAATAGATGGGGGAAATTATTCCGGTATTATAATGAATCAACTTGACACCTCCAACAACACGAATGTTAGTGTCAACATAACGTCAACATACACTAGCGCAACTACATTGGCACTAACGATAGACGCGACAAACAACAACGGAACGAATAATATTTACTACGGCCAATTTTACATCGACAACTTAGATTTGATGGGAAGTGTAAATATTCATGGGGATTTAAACATGAAAAGTAAGTCTATAAATGACGTGAATACGATTTATGCTTCCAATTGGTTGAGAACAACAGGAGCGACGGGTTGGTTTAGTCAAACATATGGTGGCGGTATCTACATGACCGATTCAACAGACGTTCGAGTGTATAATGGAAAAGGATTCCGTGTTGATGGTCTATTAAAAGCGTACAAAGGCGCTGACATTAACGGTGCAGTAACGCTAGATACACCACTAAATGCGTTAGCACACGCAGCCCTACCTAAAAATAATGGGTGGACAGATTACGATACTGTTAATTATATCGGGGCAAGCTATACGAAATCGGCGGACGGCTTCGTAAAACTTCGAGGCATGGTAACAGGTGGCGCAGTCGGTACGGTAATAGGCACACTTCCCGTGGGATGCAGACCTTTACGTATAGAAGTATTCCCGGTTCAAACTAGCAGTGGAGAAGGTAGGGTAGACGTACAAAGTAATGGCTATGTAATACTTCGCTCTGGTGGTACGGGTTGGGTCTCATTAAGCGGAATAGAATTCCGAGCAGAAAACTAATAGGGGGCGTTACACATGCAAGACTTTTCTACAAAAATTAACGCTTTCGTAGTAGATGAACAAGGATATATTATTGAGTATATTCTTGTTTTACCCTACGACGTACTAGAGAGAAATGTTATTAAAGTAATCTGGAATCAACGATTATTTGTTTCTAAATGGGATTTTGAAAATAGTTTATGGATTGAAGGCTTAACTCCGGAAGAAGTTGCTATTAGAGAGCAAGAGATAAATGATCAGAAGCAACAAATCCCAGATGAAGAAATGAATGGAATGGCCATCTTAGAGCTTTCAAACATAATTTTAGGAGGATAAGGAGTGAGTGATGTGTTAGCAATGTTGTATGCGACTTATATTATGAAAGGAAAATGGACATTTTCCAATGTCCCAGAATTGCTTAAATCACAAGTTAAGGAAATTCTTCAAGCAGAAGGCTTAGAACATTTAACTGAATGAATTTAAACATAAAAAATCAATGAGGTGATTAGATGGAAAATGAACAAATAAACATAAGCTTAGATTTTGAGGAAGTAATAAATTCATTAACTCAAAAGGTAGCTCAATTAGAAAAAACACTTGCTATTGAAACGGCAACAAAGAGCGCTCTAGTTAGGCTGATTAATGAGTATAAGTTAAAAGAAAAAGAACAATCAAATGAAAATCAAAATAGTGAAGAGAATCAAAGCGCTGAATAAGTGCTTTTTTATTTTGCCTTTAAGGAGGTGAGAGAGTGACGATCGAAATCGGAATTCTAGTCAGTATAATTGGTGTTTTATTAGCAATTCTTACTTTTACCTTAAATCGAGATAAGACAGTTAAAAGCGAAGCATCTAGAAACGCAGTGATAGAAACTAAGCTTGATAACATTAGCCAAGGTGTAGAGTCTATACGCATCGATAACCGGGCAAGTGAACAACGAGTTAGGGATTTATCAGAGCGTGTAGTAAAAGTTGAAGAAAGCACAAAACAGGCGCATAAACGCTTAGACAATTTTGAAAATAAAGGAGAAATGTAAAGATGAAAAACATTATTAAATCATTAGACAAAGGCACAGTCATTCGGACGGTGCTTCTTTTTATTGCTTTGTTCAACCAGACTTTAATTATGTTTGGAAAGCCAATCATACCAATTGAAGAAGGACAGATTACTAGTCTCGTAGATGGTATTTACCTAGTTGGATCCGTTGCATTTACAATTGTAACTACAGTAGTAGCATGGTTTAAAAATAACTATGTAACTCAAAAAGGGAACCTACAAAAGAAAGCATTACAATCACAGGGATTAATCAAAAAATAAGCTGCTCATATGAGTGGCTTTTTAATTTTATTTAAGGGGAGAAAAGGTTATGGATTTAGTAATAACAAGTGGTCATGGTTTATATGTACGAGGTGCGAGTTCTTATATTGATGAAGTTAATGAAGCACGTAAAATAGTTTCTCAGGTTACAAAGTGTCTAAAAGAGTGTGGATGTAATGTTTCTGAATATCATGATAATACATCAAAAACTCAAAAGGAAAACATTAACCGTATTGTTACCTTCCACAATTCTAAGGAACGTGATTTAGATGTTTCAGTTCATCTTAATGCTGCAAGCAAGACAGATGATCCACGAGGTGTAGAGGTCCTTTATGTTTCAGAAAGTGGACGTGCTATCGCTGAAAAGGTATCAGCTGCGATCGCAAAAGCAAGTGGCCTAAAAAATCGCGGTGCCAAAAAGAGAACCAATCTTGGTTTTCTTAATGGTACTAAAAAAACAGCAATATTAATTGAAGTCTGTTTTGTGGATAGTAAAGCCGATGTTGATATTTACAACGAAAAATTCAATGAAATTTGTGTAGCTATTGCTGAATCAATCTCCGGTAAACAAATTAAGAAAGTAAAAGGGACAAAACAATCAAAATCTGTCCAAATAAAAACTGGTGGGTTAACTCCTGAAATGGTTGAAGAAGTATCAAAATATTTCAAACAAAAAGGATGGTGGGCAAAAGTTCAATTTACTTCTGATGGTAAAAACCCAAGAGCATTAACAGGTGGTTTATCTCCTACATCTAGAAGTGAATTTGAAAAGTGGCTAAAAGAACGTAATTGGTGGTATGAAATCATTAAATAGAAAAGTAACCCTCTCTTTTATAAGAGAGGGATTTTTTAGATAAATTAAATTCGTTATTAAACTAAATCACCCTTTAGTAGAACAAAGTGACAATAAACTCATTGAAATGTACCCTTTGTTTAATTCAATCTATAAATTAATTGAACAACGCCAGAAGAAAACTTTTTGGTTTCAACTATTTGTAGATTTATTCT
>NZ_CADEPK010000081.1 GCF_902829255.1 Metabacillus niabensis
ACATAATGCTCATCAATATACTCATTTATTGAAGAAAATAGCTTTTTACTTAAACGAAATGAATTTTTATCAAAGACAACAATGTATACGTGCATATCATGCTCAAATAAAAATGAACTAATCGTTGAAACAGCGATTTGTAATGCTTCTTCCTTTGGATATCCAAATATCCCCGTTGAAATCAATGGAAATGCAATTGATTCGACACCATGGTTTTTTGCTAGCTTCAAAGAGTTTAGGTAAGATGCCTTTAATAATTCTGCTTCCTCATTTGAGCCACCTTGCCAGATTGGCCCTGGTGTATGAATGATAAAGCTTGCAGGTAAATCAAATCCTTCTGTCATAACTGCTTGTCCAAATGCACAGCTACCAATTTTCTCACAAGCCTTCTGTAGCTCGATTGCACCAGCAGCCTGAAATATAGCACCACATACTCCCCCACCCATTTTCAACTCCGGATTCGCAGCATTGACAATCACATCAACATCCATTTTTGTTATATCGTTTCGAACAATTTCTAAAGGCATAATGATTGCTCCTTTTTTCGGATACTAATACTTATATGATAACGAAATCCGTATTGATTAAAAAGTGGCTAGAGCTAGGTAATTTTGATAAAGTTATAATCGTCATATATAAATTTAACGAATCTTTAAGAATTTGTTAAAATAATAGGATAGAAATAAATTTTTAAAAATGAGGGAATACATTCCCCCTAGAAAGAGGAATACAATGATTGTCAAAACAAATGAAGAACTTGAAGCATTAAAAGAAATAGGGAAAATCTGTGCAACGATTCGGGACGAAATGATTAAAATGACTAAACCTGGTGTTACAACGAAGGAGCTCGATGATTTTGCTGGTGAGCTTTTTGAAAAATATGGAGCTGTATCTGGTCCAAAGGAAGAATATGATTTCCCTGGATTTACGTGTATTAGTGTAAACGATGAGGTCGCACATGGAATTCCTGGAAAACGTATCATCCAAGAAGGTGACCTAGTAAATATCGATGTATCTGGTTCGAAAAATGGATATTTTGCTGATACAGGATTGTCATTTGTCGTCGGAGAAGGAGAGCCTGTATTGTATCAAATATGTGAGGTTGCCAAAAAGGCATTTGATGCAGGACTAACAAAAATGAAGCCAGGTTCACGATTAAATCGAATCGGAAAAGTCGTTTATCAAACTGCACGTTCCAATGGCTTTACCGTTATTAAAAACCTTACAGGACATGGCGTCGGACACGCTTTACATGAGGAACCAGACCATATTTTAAATTATTATGACCCAATGGATCCGATCCTTTTAAAAGAGGGAATGGTTCTTGCCTTTGAACCATTTATTTCAACAGGAGCAGAAGAAATTTACCAGGAAAGCGACGGCTGGACATTTAAAACTGAAGAGCGAAGCTATGTGGCGCAAATCGAGCATACCGTTATCGTGACAAAGGAAGGTCCGGTTATTATTACAGAATAATGGTTGACTTAGCTTTTTAGAGAAATAATTTATATAGTAGTTTCTTTACAACGGGCACTTATAATTTGAAGTGTCCTTTTCTTTACTAAAATTCATCTTTTTTAGGTATAATCCTTTTTCTGTTTACATCATCTAAAATAAACATATTGCTATCGTCTAACATTTCATTTTTATATTTAAAATCATTTTGAGCATCAAGGATTACTGCAAAAAAATTCGTTTTTCTCCATGTTTTCGTAGGGCAAACTCGTATTTATCCATAATCCTTCAATATGATATTTAAAGATGCCTCAATACATTTACTCCCTTTACGAAACATTAAACTTTGAGGAGAATAAATTGTATACCTCAATGATTTAATTAAATTCACCTGAACCTGCTTGCCATAATAACAATTCTATCTTCTTAACTAATTCATCTTTTTGCTTCGTTTCAAAATCTACTAACGGGTTCCCCCAATCGAAATCTTTAATTAATTCAAGACCATAACAACCTTCTGGATCACCTTCAGGATACCAACCAACATCTAGCAATAGATGATACCTACTATGTGTTATTTGCAGCAAATCCTCTGTGAATTTCCCCCATTTTTCTTCATCCTCTATACTTAATGTCGATGGATCTAATTCTATTAAAGTGTTATAACTAACCTCCCAACCAGAAGGTATTCTTAGTGGTTGAAGCTTATACTTTGGTGGATTCATTCTTATTTTCATCGTTATTTCCTCCATTAAATTTCAGTTAACATGTTTAATCATATTAAGATGGAAATATTTTGTGAATAGGCTCATTTTCCTGAAATAATCATTACTAATTGAAAATTCGTTTTCCATTTAAACATTTTTATTTTCATCAATAGAATAATCGTCCTCCCTATTCTATCTAAGTTAGTAATGTTAAATCTTTTCTAATAAAACATTAAAAAACTTGTAGAATCCCACATATACAGATTCTACAAGTTAAAACTCCACCCTAATTTACTTTTCCTCTAACCCCTTCACAGTCTCTATCAAAGCTTTCTCTGCTGCAACGAGCTTTTCCAAAGTCGATTGCGGATTTTTCAATACAGATTTTGCATTTTGCAGGGCAGAATGGAACGGTTTCCAGCTTTCCTTCGTGTAGTTTTTATGATTCTTGTTTTTATGTTCATCATATAGCTTCTGCAGGTTTTCTTTTGGTAGTTCGACTTTATTTTTCCCTTTAATTATATCAATTCCGTCTAAAACATAAGTGCCACCTTTTATGACGATTTTTGCTGTATGTTCAGAGTCTTTTAAACCACGGATGTTGTATGATGTTTGTCTGTCACCTTTTGCAAAAATCCTTACGTTCTCTTCAACAAGCTGTTCATCAATGTAGACGTCGATTAGTGCATCAGGTGTCGCGCCAAATAAATTGAACCCTGAGCCTGTAAAGTTGAAAATCATACTGCTGTTCGGTTCCTTTTGTTTCGGTGTGCTGTATATATTGATACCACGATAATCCATATACGTATCTTTTCGTTCATTGTCCTTCAAAGACACCTTTAGTGTATGTGGCTTTTCTTCAAGCCCACGTATAGAATATCGAATACCAGTGTTTGGATCAACGGAAAAGTTTCCGATATCCACCCCATCAAGCTCAAAATTATAAAGTGATTTTTCATTAGTTCCTGCAAGGTAATCAATTCCTGAACCTGTAAAGTTAATGAAAATATACGGATCATCATCAAAATTTGCCCATGCATTCGTCGTATTTGAACCCCATGCTGTATTTTTCCTAAAAGCATAAACGGTATTTTCTTTATTATCGATTAGAGATTCGTCAGATATTTTGACAATATTAGTAGGTCCAAGCTTTGTAACGGCTAATATAGGGTCATTTGTCTCGATTTCAGCCTTCGTAAAGCTCGTATATTTGTCTTTTGCGACAACTTTAAGGGTGTGTTCTTTATCTTCAAGATTTTCAGCAGACCAAACTTGCTGATGGATCTCACTGTTGTTAAGGTAATTCGCCTCACCTACTAGCTTTCCATCTAAGTACACATCTGCTTTTCCATTTGATGGATTTGTTATTCCATACAAACGAATTTCTGTACCTTTAAAGGCAATTTCAAATGAGGCTCCATTTGTTCCCCATGTGTTCGAACTATTTGACGACCAATTGCCTGTATAGAACACTTTATTTAATGTTCCTTGCTTCGTTGTAGTATCTTGAAAGCCAACGGTCACTCCATTCCAAACAGGAATATCGGTTTTTGCCGTCATTTGAGTTCGGTTAAAGTGTGCATAGCCTGCTTGTGTATAGTCCCATTTTCCAACATAGCTTATAGGGTTTAAATCATCGTTATTGCTTTGAGCTTCATTCTCAGACTCATATACTTTTCCTTGAGCACTATCTATTTTTTCTGATTGATACGTATACCCTTTTATTGGGTCAACTCGGAAGTTATCAAAAAGGGTTTCATAGTAACCTGAGCCAATAGCTACTCTTCCAGCCATAACTGCGGAAGATTCATCTGTATACGAATCAATTTTCTTTCCGTCTAGATAAAGTGTAAAGATATTTTCCTTTGCTTCAAATGCTAGATTATGCCATTTTTTATTATCAAAACCCTTTACCATTCCACTTTTGACAACATTGCCCAGCTTAAGTATTTCGTATCTTCCGTCGGAATAGACTCGTCCATTGTACGGCGCATAAGAATCCGCTCCACCCGCTTTCACTTGTCTAACCCCGATTAAGGCATAGTTGCTTCTATCCTTCACTTCAGGTGTATGTGTATCGAGTAAAAAGTCATATGATGCTTTATAATTGACCCAACGATGATCTCCAATAGTCGTATTCGGATTACTGTTAGATGCAGAGCCATCTACTCCACCCCATACTGCCCAATCCGCACCAATGATATCCGGAGTTATTTTTTGTTGAAGCATATTTCCATGCTTTTTCGCATCAGGAATTTTTAAATCAATCCGTTCTGCACTACCACTCTTTTTCGGCTTTGTTGCCTTTTCGACAACCTCAAAGGCCGCGTTTTGATCCGTTGTATACCGTGGTGTTCCCCCACGACGTTCAATGTAATCTCGACCTTTTTCATCAACAGGATAGCTTTTGTATTCAAAATCATCCGTATATGGTAAAGGAAGGATTGTGTCTTTCGAAACATCAACTGGTTTTGATTCATATTCAAAGCCTTCTATTTCAGCTTTCTTATCCAATGTTGAAACTGTGACGATTGAATATGGTTTCACTTCTACCTCATACTCGCCAGCTTTTGGATTGATTTTTTTAATTTGTTTAAACCAATTCGCATCGTAATTTTCCCCTTCATCAGGACCGCGTGTTTCCCAAACAAAGACAGGAGAATTTTCTTTCCCACGCAAATTTTTCGCCTTTATTTTGTATTTACGAGTCTCCTTCGTATTATTGGCAAAAATAGTAGTATAATCATCGGTTTTTGGATCCTTTAATGTTAAATAATTATGAGTACTTGTATCAACATCGACACCACCATCGAAAAAGCTTCCATCACTGTAGGTAGCGTCCTTCACATACATCCAACGCTCATTTTCAGGTGTTGAAGGATCATCATATCCAACAAAGTTCATGACATGACGAACCCCTTGCAAGCCACCGTCAGCTTCATAAAAGCCCGACCACGGATCATATGCACTAATTAAATGCTTCGGATTATAGGAAGAGCCCTCATAAAACGCAGCAACCGACGGCTGAAAATCGAATGAAACAGCTTTAAGCGGATTATTACCAGCACCTGTCCACGTATAAACAGAAATTATCCGGGATGTCACATCGATAATCCCTGCTTTCCCGCCAAGACCTTTGTAATTCGGCTCCATATTTTCTCGGTAACGTGCATTAATCATAGGTGAAATCCCTTCTGAAACCCACACTTCTTTCGGCTGTTTTCCTTCTGCTATCAATTTGTTTTGCAATTGCGTTAATTCGTTAGAACCCGTAATTCCATAGTGTGAGCTAATGACATCAATTTCATCGATTAAATCAGGATGATTTAGAAGTGTTCGGCTAATGGAAGCTGTATCACGATAGCCATCTGCTGCAACTAGCTTGATTTTCTTATAGTCTGATTCATAATTAGGCTCTTGCTTGATTTTAGATGTAAAATATTTAAGCCATTCCACTTCGATTCGACCATTATTGTTTTGTGCCCGTTCATTTTGCGAAATGCCAATATAGTCAAGCTTAAAGCCATACTCTTTATAAACAGCATCGATTGTCTGCTTGTACCATTTATAGCGATTTTCATAATCGGTGTTTGCTGCACTACTCCATGACCAGCGAGGTTCTCCCCAACGCAAAATTTCCGTCGTAATCTCAGGATTAATTGATTTTGCATCTGCGGCAAATTGGAACCCTGCACCTCTTAGCACATTTGCCGGTTCATCTGCATACCTCATTGTCGCAGGCTCAGTACCAGAGGATGAATTTACATCTGCACCAAGCTCAACCTTGACATGGGCAAGCCCTGCACCAGTCTCTTTGTTAAATAATTGATTCATTATTTCCCAATATTTATCAGGATGCTCTTCTTTGTAATCTAGTAATAAACGAGACGTATTATTAGCAGTCACTGTTCCAAAGCCTTTAAATCTGTCATACTTGTCAACATTGTTACCGTCAATCGTAAGCTCCTTTGTCACAGCCTCCGCCTTCGTAGTATTTTTATTACTATCAATAAAGACGGCTGAACTAATGATCATGCTTGTAACACAAAATAACCCGACAATCTTTTTTATTCTCACCCTTTTACTCACCAACATCGATCATCCCTTCCCTTTTGTAAAATCGAATAGGACAAACTCACTTAAACGTATTTTTTCAGAAAGTCCTCCTTCCCTCTCAAATTGGTAACGCTTACATTATTTCACACTCCTGAATCTGTTTAATAATATTTTTTTGACATCATTTATTGCTTTTTTTACATTTTAACGCAAAACTGTTCGATATCTGTATGCAAAGTTGGCAGGAAAAACAAAAAGACAAAAAATTCAGTTAATGATAATATTGCCCATTCTTTATTTCATTTCCTGGGCAAGCGCAAAAACAGACATATATTTGCAAATTCCTTACCATTTCGCGGCTATTTTCTTAGTTATATGTATAAGTTTTTATACTCGTAGGAAGCTAAAACATATAATCTTTAATTGGAGTGATGCGCTAATGACTAATAAAGATGAAAACCAGCAAAATTCTTTAGAGTATAGCATATGGGATACACGTACTAGTGAGGTTCAGTTGGATCATGATCTCGTTTCAAGAGCGCGGACGTTTAAAAATTCTTTGAAAGCATTAGGAGATGCTTCTGAATTGAAGGAAGTTGAAGAGTAAAAATTGGATATAAAAGAACAAGTGCTGAAATCAATGAACCATTTGTTAAGTAGATTTCATGATCACTTGTTCTTCTAATATCACTATTCAATATTTACACATTTTCTTATTTGTTGAATTTGCTGGTTAGATAGTTTGAAGATATCCGTATTTTCCAAACTTGTTGATGAATCTTCTATTAAAACTAGTTTAGTATCCTTTTCTGTTATTGTATTATGCCAAAGTGTGGCAGGTATATTATATACTTTGAACGGCTCCATCTTAACTACTTCAAAATGCAATCCATTTGATGTTTCATTAGCATAAACTAATTCACATTTACCTGCTATTAAAACAAAAAGTTCGTCCGTTTCATTGTGTCTTTCTAAACAATCGATACTTGTAATGTCATTTGCTGGCTTCCAATTTTTTATCCCAACAAGCCATTTTTCATTTTCGTAAACTCGATTCATTCCTTCTGCACTGTATTCAAATGCTTGGATATTCATTTCCTGAATCCCCCTATATACTTATATTATGTTTTTTATCCTTTAACAGAGCCAGCAGTCATCCCTTCAATAAGTCTCTTTTGAGCAAAGAAGAACAAAATGCATACGGGAATAATTGTGATAATTCCACCTGCTGTTAGCAAATCCCATTGAACACCTAATTGTCCAACTAAATTTTTTAATGTCACAGGAATAGTCCTGCTAGCTTCATTTGTAAAAAGAACAGCAAATGTGTATTCATTCCATGATTGAATGAAGATATAGATTCCTGTAGCGATAATTGAAGGAGATAAAACAGGGAGAATGATTTTAATAAATGCCGTTGCCCTGTTTGCACCATCAATCATTGCAGCTTCCTCTAACGATGAAGGCAAATCCTTTAAGTATCCAGTTAACATCCATACGGAAAAAGGAATTGTAAAAGTAGCATAAGCAATAACGAGTGATAATGGGTTGTATAACAGATTTGCATTCCGCATAATTGAATATAACGGAATTAACAATAGCACTGTTGGAAACATATTATTTGTTAAAAATAACACCATTAAAAATTTCTTTCCTTTAAACGTGAATCTTGTAAACGAATAGGCTGCTAATGTAGATACAAACAATGTAACAAATGTTGTTACTGCTGCGACGAAAAAGCTATTAAACATAGGTTTTAAAAAGTTAAATTCATTAAATAGCTTTTGATAGGATAAAAACGTTAAATCATTTGGCCAATATGTCACCGTAGTCCCGTACAATTCAAGCTCTGGTTTAAGTGATGTTACAAATGTCCAATAAAAAGGGAAAAGTAGAAATAGTAGAATCGTAAAGGTTGGAATATAAAATGTTATTAGTTTCATCCAGGTTGTATTCTTTTTCATCAACACTTATCCCTCCTTAAAGGTATTTTTCAAATATGGAATTGCAACAATCGCTAATAATAACATCAAAATTAATGCCATTGCAGAAGCATAACCAAGGTCTAACACTGTTGCTTTATTAAAGATATAAACACTTAATGTTTGGGTAGAGTAAGATGGTCCTCCACCTGTCATACTGTAAATAATATCTACTGAGTTGGAAACCCAAATAATTCTTAATAAAATCGTAACCATGATGACATTTTTTAACGAAGGGATGGTAACCCAGAAGAGCTTTTGCAGTTTACTCGCACCATCAATATCCGCTGCTTCATACATTTCTTTGGAAACACCTTGTAGTCCCGCTAAAATCATAATTGCAAAAAAAGGGATCCCCTGCCAAATAATCGTAACAATGACCGATGCAAATGCTGTAGATGTTTGTGAAAGAAATGGAATGTTTTCCTCAATAAGATTAAGCTTCATTAATACGTCATTTAATACCCCATAGTTTCCATCATATATCCACTTCCACATGAGTCCAATTAACACACCCGGAGTTGCCCACGGAATTAAACTTACGGCACGAACGACTCCACGACCTTTAAACTTTTTGTTTAATAACAATGCTAAAACAAACCCAAAGAAAAACTGAAGACCAACTCCTGCACCAACCCAAATTAGCGTATTTTGAAAAGCCTGCCAAAATTGAGGATCGTGAAATGCCTCGATAAAATTACCTAATCCAATAAACTCAATCTCATTGGGTCTTCTTAAATCATGGCTTCGCAAACTCATAACAAGAGCCTCTAAAATCGGGATAAAGACTACAAAGGTCACAATCAATAATGCTGGAGAAACAAGTAAATAAGGCCAGAGATTCAATTTTCTTCGGTTAGCTTTTATTTCCGTTATCTGATTTGTATTCGATTGTAATTTAATACTAAACACCCCTTTCAATAACCTCATGACAGCCTTAAAAAGTCATTTGAAATTGCTATCATGAGGGTTGGATAGGATAAAATGTATACGCTATCATTTTTTGGTTTGCATATCGTTATCTTTCAATTATTTATATAATTCTTCCTTTAAAATTTTCATCGTTTCTTCAGCTGATTTTTCTCCCATTAAAGCTGAAGCAATTGTATTTGGCCATGTCGTATTTATCCATTCAGTTGTTGAATCTAAAATTGGCAGAATTCCAGCATAGGACTGACTATCAATTGAAGCTTTCATAAACTTGTTCTCTTGAAAATAATCCATCGATTGGACAGACTTGCTGACGGGTACATTCCCTGTCGCTTTTGTCCACATCTCCTGTCCCTTACCAGTTGCTAAATAGGAAACCCATTCAAATGCTGCTTCCTTGTTTTTACTAGACTGAAAGATAACATTTTCTGTATCTCCCATTGACGTCCATTGACCATCACCTGCTGGAAAAGGAAAGGCCGATACATCTTCACCTAATGCTTCAATCATTCCAGAAGATGAACCGGTATGATGAATAGTCATTGCTGTTCTACCTGATTTAAAATTAGAAATAATTTCATTAAAACCATCAGTCGTTGCGGTTGGTGGGACGTAGCCTTTTTCATATAAATTAATGAAATCCTTCATCCCTTTAATAGATGCTTCACTATCAAGATTTTCAAAGTTTCCACCACGACCGTAAATAAAGCTTCCCCAAGGCTCTTGCCCTCCTTTTGCTCCCCTCATCCCAAAGCCATAAACATCCGTTTTCCCATCACCATTCGTATCCATCGTTGTCTTTTCAATTGCTGCTAAAAATTCCTCATATGTTTTCGGTACATCAATTCCAGCTTTTTCAAAAATGGAAGGTCTGTAGTACACATATAAAATTTGTGTATTCCATGGCATGACATAAATGCTATCTGTATTACTGGCTTCTTTCATTATGTTGTAGATATTTTCGTCAATTTCATCCTTATCTTCCCAATTGTTTATAAATGCATCTAAATTAGCTAGTAAATCATTCGCTGTAAAAAGTGGTGTTGAAGTTAGTTTAAAGGAAGCTACATCTGGACCGCCTCCACCCATAGCAGCAGTAAATAACGTTTCACTGTACGCTCCTCCATCCCATGGGTACTCTTCACCAACAACGGTAATCCCTTTTCCATTTGTTTTATTAAATTCTTTAATAATTTCCTGCATAACATTGGAATACTCACTATTGTCAGCCCAATACCAATATTTTATTGTTGTCCCTTCACCATCGTTTGTCCCTTGCTCCTGACCTTGACCCTCGCTACTTTCTCCAGTATTTGATGATAGTAAGCTACATCCGATTAATCCTATACTAAGAAATAAAATCAGAAAGGACGTAAACATTTTTTTCATAGACTAAAATTTCCCCCTTTTAGGAATTACGTTCCTGTTCTTTTAGATGAGTACCAATGTTTTTCTTATCAGAGGAGAGTACCGCTAATTTAAATGGTTGGTTGATGTTAGTTTCATTACAAAAGTGAGTTATAATAGATGAGCTTAAAATTTGTAGTAGAATGATATAGTAGGTACATTATGAAGTGCATATAATAGTCATTATGCTAGTACTCTTTTTTCTAGATTTAATTATATCTTTGATAAACTTGTTTCATTAGACAAAACGAGCTATTATACATTTACTTTTTTTCTCAATATAGATTTTTTTGCGGATTCTACAATATTATGTGATGTAAGTCCATATTTCTCTAGTAATTGTTGTGGAGGACCAGACTCACCAAATGTATCATTAGTACCAATTCTTACTAATGGAACAGGGCAATGTTCAGCTAAAACCTCTGCAACAGCACTACCAAGTCCTCCTATAATTGAATGTTCTTCTGCTGTAACAATGCATCCGGTTTGTTCTGCATGCTCAAGTATGATTTGCTTATCTATCGGTTTGATTGTATGCATATTAATCACCGCGGCATCAATTCCCTCTTTGGCTAACCGTTCACTTGCAATAAGTGCCATCTCAACCATTATTCCACAAGCTATAATAGTAACGTCTTTACCATCACGTAATTTACGAGCTTTTCCTATTGAAAAGTCTCCAGTCCCATCTGTTACAATTGGTACAGGTGTTCTTCCTAAACGTAAATAAACGGGGCCTTCTATTTCAGCACTTGCCTTTGTTGCTTCATAGGCTTCATTTGCATCAGCAGGCACAATGACAGTCATACCCGGCATGACTCGCATTGATGCAATATCTTCAAGAGCCTGATGAGTAGCACCGTCTTCGCCACAGGTTAAACCTGCATGACTAACGGCGATTTTGACATTAGCGTTGTTATAGCATGCAGCAAGACGGATTTGCTCATTTGCACGTTGGGCAGCAAATACCGCATAGGTTGTAGCAAATGGTACATATCCAGCTAACGCTAAGCCTGCTGCTGTTCCAATCATATCCTGCTCCGCTATCCCAATTTCAAAATATCGCTCTGGAAACTTATCAGCAAAAAAATTCGCACGCACCGACTCAGCTAAATCTGCTCCAAGTGCTACAACTTTTGGATTTTCGTGTCCCAATTCAAGTAATGCTTTACCAAAACCATCACGACCGCTTAATTCATTTGACATCATACTTCCTCCTCTTAATGTACGATTTTTAATGAAATACTAAATCCTTTCCAAAGCTGCTTTCACCAATTTCATCAAGTGCTAATTTAGCTTCTTCTTTAGATGGGGCTTTGCCGTGCCAGATTGGTAGGTTCTCCATGTAGGAAACCCCTTTGCCAATAACTGTTTTAGCAATTATTGCTGTTGGTGCACCTTTATGTTGTTCAAAAGCATCAAAGGCAGACTTAATTTCCTCAATATTGTGTCCATCAATTTCAATTGTCTTCCAACCAAATGATTTAAATTTATCAGTTATCGGCTCGATGTTCATCACATCTTTGACATGTCCTTCAATTTGAATATCATTCCAGCTAATAATAAGTGCAAGCTGGTCCAATTGATAATGTGCAGATGTCATTGCAGCTTCCCAAATCTGTCCCTCTTGAATTTCACCGTCACCAACAAAGCAATAAACTTTTGCATCATTATTTTTTAATCGATTTGCAAGCGCCATACCATTTGCAATTGAAAGACCTTGCCCTAATGGTCCTGAAGAGGTTTCTAAACCAGGTAAATCCTTTCTGGACGGGTGACCTTGTAATCTAGAATTTATTTTTCTAAAGCTATGTAGTTCTTCTAAATCAAAATATCCACTTCTAGCCATAGCAGAATACAACGCAACACAGATATGCCCATTACTAAGTACAAATCGATCACGACCCTCCCAATCGGGATTCATTGGATTATGACGCATCCGATTAAAATAAAGTTCAGCTATGATATCAGCTGCACCAATTGCTCCACCAGGATGTCCTGTGTTTGCTGATGTAAGTTGAATCACGTCTCTTTTAATTCTTGTAGATATTTCCTTTATTTCTTTTGCTTTTTTCATCTGTCAATCCCTCCTTATTTACTAAAAAACTAGCGAATACCAAAAAGTTCGTTTATAATATCAAAAACTATGTTTTCTTCAAAGAATGGCTTGATAACTCATTATTTAATAAGATTTTCATTCGTCGACTAACATCTTCAAATTGTAGTTCTAGTAATTTCTCAGCTTCTTCTTTGTTTTTGGTAAAAATGGCTTGATACAGTTGTTGATGAAGTTCAGCTGCTTTTAGCAAATTATCGGATCTTTGTAAATGATTCATTTGTTCAAATAAATCCCAGAAAGCTTTTAACAGCTGGTCTAACACAATATTATTTATTCTTGAATACATCATTCGATGAAATAGCTGATCTTCTTCTGTAAAAACTTCATTACTTTTTGCTTTAGCTAGCATTCTGTCAACTAAATCTCTCATAATTTGCAAGTCTTCTAATGTTAAAGACTCGATAACAGAAGGTAAAAAGCCCTTTTCTAGGGTGTAACGGACATTTAATAGTTCAAATAATGTCTCAGGACGAGCTCTTAAGAGAATACTCCATCCACCTGTTATGGAATAGCTCACATCTGGTAACCTTACCTCTCGCCCCTTCCCTTGAGTTGTAACAAATATACCGCTTTCTTCAAAACCAATTAAAAGCTCTCTTAGACCAGAACGACTAACTCCTAATTTTTCTACCAACTCTTTTTCTGTTGGTAAACTTTTTCCAGATGTTAAACAATCAACTATTATCTCAATAATGTGCTCCTTTAGTTGATGTTTCTCTTGAAATCCAGTCATAGGCTATCACCTCCTCTTTAATTGTTTGTAAGCACTTTCATTTGTCAAACATATGGTATCATTTGTCTGACAAATGGGTCAACGTGAATTGTCTGACAATTTCCTCATCTATTCCACGATGAAAAGACAAAAAAACCGCTTCATCTTTTTGATATTATTCAATGTGACAAAATCATTTTGATTTAATCAATGCTAAGATAAGAATTATTGTTGAAATAATACGTTTATTGTTAAGAAATTATCCGCTATTATCAAAAAACACCTGATTAAAGTTTATATAAAAGAAATTATCAATTGTAGACTCCATCCTAAAAATGTTTCATATGCATCGTACTTCTTTAAACTTTCTAGCTATATTCCCACTAAGGTACTTTTTTCTCATAAAGAAAGGTCTTCCCCACTGTTCATCAGTGAAGGAAGACCCTATTTTCAAACTGTTTTTCGATACGATGGCTTAGTTACACCATCTCCATAGCGTTCTACCTCAATTTGCTTTAGCGATTTACCTTGTGTGTTTGGCGCGAGTGCAATACCAATAATCATGTGAATGACTAGGAAGGCAATCATTACGATACCTGCTACTGTAAATCCTAGTGTATCCATCAAAATCGGTAGGATAAACGACCAAATAGCAATTCCTGTTCTGACAATAAAGTACATAAGACCTTGAGCACTTGCACGGTAACGAGTTGGGAATAATTCACTTGTCCAAAGCGCGTAAAATGCCTGAGCTCCGATACCTGCTGCAGCTCCCCACAGGATCACAAACGATATGAGTGTTGGCCATGTCATTGGCATAAATGTAAGGATAATCCATCCAACTACCCCCATTGCCGCCCCAATACCAAACAGCATTTTTCTACTAATTTTATCCCCAAGTTTCATGAATACAAAATACGTTGTAATAACCGTAAATAACCATAAGAAGGCTTGTAATATATTTGCTTGTGCAGTACTTAGACCACCGACATTTTCATAAATATATGGCATGAAATAACCCATTGCACCTGCAGTTAAATTCCAAAACAGGTAAATGCCGATTAAAAGAAACAGTGCTTGGCGATTTGCAGCTAACGTAAATAACTCTTTAAGAATATTCGGTTTGATTTTACCTGACGCAGCTTCTTTTTTCTCTTTTTCTTGTTGTTCTTCCCAAATTTTAGATTCATCTAACCCTCGTCTAATATACCAAGTAATAAAGGCAATAACTAATAAGTGAAGAAATATCAGTCTTGAACCTAATAATCCAAGCGGTGCGACTAATACAGCTAAGGCAAACGTCAATGTTGGCCCAATTGACCAAGCTAATTGAGCTGTACCAACATGTGCTGCACGTTTGTCTTCAGGTGATTCTTCAGCAATGTAGGTCCATGAGACAGGTACACCTGCACCTACTGCTAACCCAGTAATAATTGTTCCAATTAAGAGCATCGGGAAGTTTACTGATCCCGCTATCAATGCTACCCCAATCATATAAACTAATAAATCATAACTAAATATAAACTTACGACCAAACTTATCTGTTAATGGTCCACCAATTAATGCCCCAATTGCTGCACCAAAGGCATTTGCACTTAATGCGCTTAATAAACCAACTCCCATACTATCGATATTTAAATATGACTGCCACAGAGTCAAGCTACTTGCTGCAGCAATGATTGAGCCAGCCTCAATATAGTTCGCCATAGCAACCGCAATCGTAGCCTTCCACCCAGTCACATTTTTCGCTGCAAATTTTTTGTTTTTAGCCATTTTCAAACCCTCCCTAAAACTACAGATTGTCAATTTATTTTGTTACTTGAGATGAAATACTTCCTTTAGTTGGGTTGTAACAGGACTGTTATCTGGATGCGTTTCCATAACAGGCTGCATAAACTCCCAGCATTTTTGATTAATTTCCGTTTTAGCCATTTGTGCCCATTTCTCTTCATTTTCGATTTCAACATAACCAAATAGCTTACTTGTTTCTTTTTCTAGAAAAATAGAATAATTGCTTGCTCCATGCTCGTGAAGTGCTTTTACCATTTCTGGCCATATTTCGTTATGACGTTTTTCATATTCTTCATGTTGATCTGGATAAACCTTCATAACAAACGCTTTTCTGATCATTCAAATCACTCCTTCTCTACATCTAAGCAACCGCTTTCTAAATTTGAGGTAGTAAAATTACCCTGTTAAATGTCAATCATTCTAATACATGGTCCTCATGAAGCTCTTCTCTTCACTTGTCATGTTCTTCATCTATAAATCTAGGATATAGCACCTTTTTATCATATGGTAGGAGACAAAACTAAGGTAAGGGGGACATTTCTACCCAATTGAAAGGGTTTACAAATTTATTTTCCCTGATTCACCACAAAAAGACAGCGCTTAATTTTAAGCGCTGTCAAAGTCAATCTACATGATTTATCGTATGGTCCGACCGGTATTGTGAAGGAGATTTTCCCTGCCATTGTTTAAATAGCTTGCTAAAATATTTCGTATCCTGGTAACCAAGCATCTTTGAGATATCTGACACTTTTAAGTCTGACATCTCTAGTAGTTCCTTTGCTTTTTTTAACCGACATTTTGTTACATAATCAAGGACTGTTTCACCCGTTTGCGCTTTAAATAAATTGCTAAAGTAGGTTGGGCTCATATAAACATTGTCAGCAATCTTTTTCACGGTAATTTGGTCACCAAGATGTAGATGAATCCATTCCTTCGCTCGTTGAATTGGCCCTGAATCAGCTTCTTTTAATCTTGCAATTCCTTTCTTCACCTTCAGTACCCATCCTTTTACACCCGCTTTTAGCTGTGAAAAGTTTCCAGCATATTTTGTTATATGCAATGCTTCTGTTAAAAGTCGTGATTCATCTGAAAATCCATCAAAATCCATCCATCGATCAATAATTCTAATAGATAATAAATGAACAGATTCCTCGATAAATGCAGGAGAATCAGCCATTTCTAACTCGTGAAAAAATAATTGCAATAGGTTAATCGTATCATCATCAGTTTCATTTTCCATTGTCGTGATAATTTGCTGAACATATTTATATATCGTTGATTGAATTCCTACTGGTGTTTGCTGATTTCGATTCGTTTGGTCGGATAAATAAAAGATCTTATTTCCACCTTGGATAATTCTCTGTTGGATTAGCATTACTAACTCATCTTTAATATGGAGAAGCTCACGTAAATCGCGAAATTCGTTACCTATAGCTGCAGAAACAGTAATAGGTGTTAATCGCTGAATGTCTTTCTTAATATGATTGATATAATCGTGTAATAGCATATTTGCATGCTGTTGGCTTTCCTTTTCACAGTACAATAGTATCCAATAATTAAACTTCCCTGCACGCCACCACCAGTTTTTTGCGTAATATTGGTTTATTTCCTTATCATGAAGCTTTTCAAATATTTGCTGAATTGTCTGATGCCAGTCTTCCCAAGTATTAGTATCCATTTTCTTCGTGACTGTTAAAAATTGATCAATCCCTAAATATATTAGGCGATATGCCCCAATCGGAAAATGACCATTCCAATCAATTTGAGGTTGACCGATTTCATCACTCCATGTTACTTCACTAAGAAGTTGAATTTGCTGAGTTTTCGTCAACAAAGAAGCCCTTTCATAAACATCTTGCCATTCTTGCTCTTCCTTTTTTTTCTTCATGATTTTTCCCTTTACTTCTCCCAACTGTGCACGAAACTGATTGCGATCAACTGGCTTTAAAATATAATCAACAGTTCCTTCCCTCATTGCGGCTTGTAAATAAGAAAAATCATCATAACCACTAACAATCATTGAAAAGAAGGTTTTGTTTTCATTTAGTTTTTTTATTAAGGCTAACCCATCCATTTCAGGCATTCGAACATCGGTGATTAACAGATCAAATTCGATGTTGTTGCTTGTAATTGCTTCAAATGCTTCCAATCCGTCGGAAAATGATCCGATCACCTCCCATTCTTCACCACAGGCAAGGACTTGTCTTTCTATCGCTCTTCGTATTCTTGATTCATCATCAACAATAATTGTTTTAATCCTCGTCATACGGGTCCCCTCCTTCATATTTAGTTATAAACCTCTCAACATCTTCTTTACGAATAATTGGAATGGTTATGATCATAGCTGTCCCTTCCTCTTTCCTACTTTCAATCGTTAGTCCAAAGTCATTTCCGAACATCATAACAATTCGTGAATGGACATTCGTAATACCAAATCCTGAATCACGTTTTATCCATGATTCTGATTGTAAACGCTGAACGAGATACTCAAGCTCGTTCTTTTCAATACCTGGTCCGTTATCACTAATGTTGAATTCGATATATTCCTTCCCGCTTTGTTCGAGAACCTTTTTGATAAAAATCGATAACTGAAGCATTCTTCTTGATTGCATTCCATATTTGATAGCATTTTCGACGATTGGCTGAAGAATAAACTTTGGTGTATAGTAATCTTTATTTTCAAGCTCATTGTCAATCTCAAATTGGATTCTTTCCTCAAAACGATATTTTTGCAAAGTTAAGTAATGTTGGATATGCTCCACCTCATTGCGTATCGGTACGAGATTTTCCTTATTACTAAGTGAATACCGTAGCATTTTCCCTAGAATCGCAACCATTTCAACGACAATTTCTTGTTCTCCTTCTTCTACTGATGCTCCTATTGTCTCAAGTGTATTATAAATAAAATGTGGGTTTATTTGAGATTGGAGGGCATATAGTTCTGCTTCCTTTTGATTTAATTTAATTTGGTAATTCTTTTTTATTAATTCTCTAATTCTATGGATCATTGATCGAAAACTACTAGCAAGGATCCCTACCTCATCCTTAGATTTTATTGGAATTTCCACATCTAAATTCCCTTTCTCAACATCTTTCATGACCCCTGCTAATACATGAAGTGGCTTCGTAACGGTCCATGCAAGAATAATTGAAATAACTGTTGTTATCGCTACAAGCACAAGAAAGATAATAATACTAACATTTCTTACTACATCTGTTCCTTCTGTTAAATATTTTAGTGGGATACTATGGACGACAATCCATTTATTTTTATGAGATTGATTGACACTAATTAATGTCCTGTCATTAGCAGTTGTCGTCCGAAAGCTTCCGTTTAGCAGCGGAAAATGATTCAACTCTGTATAAACTTTACCGATCTTGGCTTGATCAGTGTGAAAAATAATTTGCCCCTGCTGATCCATCATCCACATCGTTGCATTCTCTTCTTCGTCAACATCTTTAAGAACTTCTTTAATAAAGTTAACTTGTACGGCTAAAATCAATGTACCAAGATTATTTCGATTATCTAAATCTTTAATATTTTTAACAAGAAGTATATATGGTGGATTTCCCTGAAACGTTAAGTCAACTTGATGAGGCAGCAGAATTTTAACGTTAGCATCAAAATCATGTGGCTCACCATATGGAAGAAATTCATTTTCAAAATTAAAACCTTCATAATTCAGTTTCGTGCTAATAAAAGTTCGGTTATTCGATAGCAAAAAAGCACCAAGTATATCTGAATTTGTTCCATCTAAATACGTATTTGACAAAAAATTTTCTACCGTAAATTTATCTTCTAGCAAAGCAGATTTTTCTTGGTAGGGACTACCGCGTAATACTTTAAGAACATCACTAGAATTATAAATTAAATTAGACAGATTTTCTAAATCACTTATCTCATTCTCAATATTTTGATTCGCTTGCTTTAGAAGTCTAGGAATATATTCCCCAACTTCTTCTTCAATAGATTTTATATTTTGATAGTAGATTGCTAATCCTAAAAAAGCCATTGGTATAAAGGTTAGGAGAACATATGTGATCAAAAGCTTCGTTTTTAATGGTAGATTGATGATTCCTTTTGTCTCCCATTTTTTAAAAATCATATTCGTCGATATTCTCCTTTGTTATATCTATTGGGTTGCCCATAATGATCGTATCATCCTCAACTTTTACAACACCTACATTTGGCAATCGTTGGTTATCTGTTATTGGTTTTCCGTCTAAGCTTTCCTTCATCACACTTACTGTTAAATAGCCTAGACGTTTTGGACTCCATAATGTGATCATTTCAGCAGAACCATCTTTTATAAAAGTTCGCATCAGGTTTGGTGTAGATAGTCCTACTACTTTTACCTTTCCTACTTTCTTTAAGTCTTTTACAGCTTGTGCTGCTGCAGGAGGTCCAACAGAAGTGCTACCAATTATCCCTTTTATGTCCGGATACTTAGTTAAGAGCTGTTTAGCTGCTGAATATGCCTTATTTGGGTTATCTTCTGCTTCTATAATTTCAACAAGTGACATTTCCGGATAATTCTCCAATTGGTGAATTTTCATCCACCTTATCCATCCATTCGAATTAGCCGCCTCACTTGAGTCAGTTATGATTGCATATTTTCCCTTTTCTTTAAGTTGTGCTGCTAAAATATCAACTACATGTCTACCAATAATCTCGGGGTCAACCATACTAATATATAATTGTCGGTACTTTGGATTCGTATCGGAGTCCCACGTAAAAACCTTGATTCCCCTTTCTTTTGCTTTCTCCATAGCAGGACCAATTTTTTCCGGATCAATTGCCGACACCGCAATAGCATCCACTCCCATCTCAATAAAACCTTCAATCAATTCTACCTGTTGCTTCCAATCCATCATAATTGGTCCCTGATAAAGGACATTCATCCCCATATCAGAGCCTGCCTCTATTGCCCCTTCTTCTGCAGCATTGAAATATGGAATTCCATCAACCTTAGGTATGATCGCAACGGTATACTTACTTGTTGATTGGCTATTTGCTTCTTCGTGTTTATCTTCCCCATCATAGATGACCTCATATTTGTTTCGGTCTGATGACATCCCAAAACATCCTGTTAATAAAGGAAAAAACATAAGGAGCAATAGTAGTCTAGAAGTCATCATAATCCTCCCTGTTATCATGATTCTATGAAATATTATTAAAAGTAAAATGAGACTAGTCCTATCAATTTCTCTCTACCCAAGCATAATACATATTGTTATAGCGCTTTCATTTTTTCTAACCAATGGAATGGCTTCCTATAATAATACCTTACAGGATATGGTATCGATTTCTTAAGACCTTCGATATTCTTATTCACTTCAAAAATAAGTGTCTCTTTTTCAACAAAATCTGTCAACAATAAAAAGTTTACAGGAAACTAATCGGATGGAGGTATTAGGGTATGTCATTTTCCTGTTAAACCTGCTTCAAGAGTCACTTTTTATTTTCAAAACAACTTTTTTTAAACCTATCATTACACATTGTACAAGGGGAAAAGCTAATAGTTTACATAATATAATTGCAGTTAAGTATTTATTTTATCCAATGATATCATTCAAAAGTTTCACTTCATAGAAAAACACCTCCACGAGTCACTAAGTACCCTTGGAGGTGTTCAGTTTATTTTAACGTCCGTTTTAAAAATTCCTTTGTTCGTTCCTGAGTCGGATTGTTGAAAATTTGCTCTGGTGCTCCTTCCTCTGCAATAACTCCTTTGTCCATAAAGACGATTCGGTCAGAAACTTCCTTCGCAAATTCCATTTCATGAGTAACAATAAGCATCGTCAAACCAGTATGAGCTAGCTCCTTCATGACCTTTAAAACCTCACCAACCATTTCTGGATCTAGCGCTGATGTTGGCTCATCAAATAGCATTACATCTGGCTCCATTGAAAGAGCTCGCGCAATCGCTACACGCTGCTTTTGACCACCTGATAACTGCTTTGGCTTCGCATTGACGTATTTGTCCATGCCAACGATTTTCAAATATTTCATTGCTACTTGCTCTGCTTCTTCTTTAGAACGTTTTAATACTTTGACTTGTCCAACGATACAATTGTTAAGAACATTGTGGTTGTTAAACAAATTAAACTGTTGAAAAACCATCCCTAGCTTTCTGCGGTACATAAAAATATCATGATGATCATCTAATATATTTTCACCATTATAAATAATTTGGCCGCCGCTTGGTTTCTCTAATAAATTAATACAGCGAAGAAGCGTTGATTTACCAGACCCTGATGAACCGATAATACTTACGACTTCTCCTTTACTTACTGAAAAGTCAATATCCTTTAATACCTCATGAGTTCCAAAGGATTTGCTCAAATGCTGGATTTCAATTACCTTTTCCATGTCCTCGCCTCCTTTGAAAAATTACATCCCTTTAGTATGTGTTGTTTTTAATTGGTTTTCCGAGCCTATTATTGTGTAATTTTCTGAACCCTCTAGTCTTCTTTCTAAATATAAAAGAATTCTTGTCACAATAAATGTCATGACAAAATAGATTAAACATGCGACAAAGAATGATTCGAAATATCTAAAATTGTTACCAGCGACAGATTTTGTTAAGAAATACAACTCTGAAACCGAAATAACGTTCAACACAGATGTATCTTTAATATTAATGACAAATTGGTTACCAGTTGCCGGTAAAATGTTGCGGATAACCTGAGGTAACACGACATTCCACATTGTTTGGAAATGATTCATCCCAATTGCCTGTGCTGCTTCAAATTGTCCTTTTTCGATTGATACGACACCACCACGGACAATTTCTGCCATATATGCACCTGTATTAATCGAAACGACGATAACAGCTGCAAGCAATGGATTCATATCGATATTAAATGCCATAGCAGAACCGTAATAAATAACCATAGCTTGAACGATCATTGGTGTTCCGCGGAAAAACTCAATATATATTGA
>NZ_CADEPK010000082.1 GCF_902829255.1 Metabacillus niabensis
GTTCTAGATAACTACTATTGATCTCTAAAAAATAAGTAAATTGCCATATTGACGAGTTATTCATTCTTAACACTAGCTTAATATTTAAATGTTATAATGAGTCAAAATTACACGAGATATGGAGGGCTCAGTTTTGAAACAGAAATGGGCGAACCACTTAAAAAATAGACTCATACATAAGGTAAAGAATAAATCGAAAAAGCCTGGAAAGACAAAGAAAACTGAAAAGGAAAATTTATCAGCGCCTAATCGACTTTTGGATAAAGTATTTGCAAACGTTAACTTGCAAAGCCGATTATTGTTTTTATTTATTTTTTTATTAGTCGTTTCCATTACCATTGTAGGAATTAGTTCCTATTTAAAGGCAAGAGATACGACAATTGAGACAATTGAAAATCGTATAAGTCGTGAATCAGAGGTTATGGCATATGTAGCTAAAAACTTAAAGTTTTTATATGTAAGTGATGACTCCTATTTTATGCAGCAATTAGAGATTAGCATACGAGATCAGCAACGTCAGTTAGAAACAGATGGAATTAAAGCACATATATTCTATTATACAGATGAAGAGATCAAACCTTTTAAAGTAAGCAATAAAGCAAACATATCTTTCCCAGACTCTTTTATAAAAAAGATACAAAGTGAAGATAAAGGTGTCTTTCAGCAAAAAATTAATGGTGAAGACTATACAATTTCCGTTTTAAAAGTGCCGGAAATTGATGGGAAGTCCCTATTGGTAGTTCCGACAGCATCTTATTTGGGACCAGTGAATGAAATGGCAAAATTTATGATCGTTGTAATGGCTGTTAGCATAATCATTTCAACTCTTCTTATAATTTTGTTTGTTCGTAGTCTAACAAAACCTCTCAATGACCTGAGAAATGTTATGACAAAGGTACGTGAGGGGAATTTAAATGAAAAAGCTTTAATTAAAACAACGATTCCAGAGCTACAATCTCTAAAGGTTAGCTTCAACATGATGATTGAACAGATGAGAAATGTTATAAATGAAATAAATGAAACAACAACAGAGCTAGAAACAACCGGAGAAAAATTGAGTCATTCTTCTGAAGATGCACTGTCTTATAGCCGTCAGTTAATTGAAGCTATTAATGTCGTAAAGCATGGTGCTGAACAAACAGCAAGTAGCTCGGATAATAGTGTGCAGGGCTTCAGAGCAATGAAACAAAAAATACAACTGTTAATTTCGGGGATGGATACGGTATTTCAAAGCGCAGAAGATATGAATATATCTGCAGAGCGTGGAGAAAAGAACAATACATATTTAATTAATACAATCCACAGTTTTGAGCAAGAGTTTGAGCACATGACGTCAACGATTCAACAAGTAAAGGAGCATTCATCCTCCATAACAAATCTTGTAGGCTTAATTAAAGGTGTCGCTGATCAAACGAAGTTATTGGCCCTGAATGCAACAATCGAAGCAGCAAGAGCAGGAGAAGCGGGAAAAGGATTTGCAGTTGTTGCTAACGAGGTACGTAAACTTGCAGAACAATCCTCGTCTGCTACTGTAGATATCTCAAAATCAATTATTGAAATGGAAGATGTAACGATTCGAGCTACAACTGAATTTGATGATATGCTTATGAAAATTAGAAGCTACCTAGAAACGGCAAACGATTCAAAAGCATCCTTTGATGAATTAATGAATGAAATTGATACGGTTAGTAAAAAGCTTCAAGGAATGCAAGGAGAGCTTCAAAGTCTAAAACAGATTTTGCCGGACCTAGAAGAAGAAACATTAAGCTTTGCATCAATCTCACAAGAAACCCTTGCCAGTACAGAACAAATGCTTTCTACAAGTAATATTCAAATAAAGCAAATGGAAAGCACTCATGAAATTGGTTTACAATTAAAAGGGTTATCCAATTCATTATATAGCACTTCGAAACAATTTAGTGTGAGCTTAAATAATGACAAGGCTGTCTAAGAAGTCAGAAAATTGACTTTTCTCCCCTTTATATGTCTAGCCCGAAGATTATGATTGAAAGTAAAGGGTCTAAATAACTGACAAATGAACGTTGGACGAGGTATTAGATTCTCTTTAAATAATAATCTAAAAAAATACAAAAGCAAGCGAAGAAAATGCACTATTTTTTTCGCTTGCTTTATCTTTAGCCCTTTATTGGATGCTTCTTATTTATCTTAATATTCTTACTGCACTAATTTTAGATAACCACGACCTTAAACTCCCTTTTAAAACGTCAAAACTCGTATAGTACATTTTCTGCAATCGTCTATACCTTGCCAATCAGATTAACATAGTAAGTGGTTAAATTGAATATTGGTTACACCAGTTGTGCAATTTTAAATAACTGCATAACCACCAATTAAAATAATGACAATGGCGAGCATTCCAAAGATAACTGTTTTCATTGCTAATCTCCTTTTTCAAAGCCTGTTACTTCATTGTATAAATCAGTTTAGTCTTAAGAAATTGAATAGCCTTACATTTTTCTTACAATCTTGTAAGGTTGTGGAGATAGCCTTTTTTAATGATCTATTATATGGCATAATTTTCACAGACAAAGGAGTGAGTGAGATGCAAAGGATATTAATTATTGAGGATGATCCGAAAATTGCGGAGCATTTACAATCATACATAAATAAATATGGATACGAGGCGAATGTCGTTATTGATTTTGAACATGTGATGAAGGACTTTCAAGCATTTAATCCTGATCTCGTTCTTTTAGATATTAATTTACCAAGCTTTGATGGCTATTATTGGTGTCGGCAAATTCGTAAGGAATCAATTTGTCCTGTTATTTTCATATCAGCACGTGTCGGTGAAATGGATCAAGTGATGGCGCTGGAAAATGGCGGTGACGATTTTATTACGAAGCCCTTCCATCCCGAAATAGTTATGGCAAAGATTCGCAGTCAGCTTCGTCGAGCTTATGGGGAATATGCAGCACATGTTGAGGAGCGCGTATTAGAAACAGAAGGCTTAAAGCTATATCCCGAAAGGCTAGAGCTATCGTTTCATGAAGAAACAGTTACACTCACAAAAAAGGAATCTGATATTATCGAAAGCTTAATTGAACGATATCCACGTGTTGCGGGACGTGAGGATTTGCTTGAAAAATTATGGGATGACCAAATGTATGTTGATGAAAACACCTTGAACGTTAACATTACCCGAGTGCGGAAGAAATTTGAAGCAGTAGGAATTAAAGGGGCAGTTGAAACGGTTAGAGGAGCAGGCTATCGATTGAATATTTCCTGGACAAAGGCTGAGCAGCAATGAAGCTATTTTTAAAGGAGCATGCTCTTCTTATTGTTGTTCAAATCATTCAATTTTTTGTTATTTTATCAATCTATTTTCTTGATGGCTATCCTCGTCTATTACCAGCGCTTTATGCGGTGTTTCTCGGTTTCTTTTTTCTTGGTGGATATTTAATTTATCATTATTATAGCCGGCGCCTTTTTTATAAACGGCTCAGCAATGAGCTTGAATCCTTGGATCAATCTCTCCAAAAAACAGAACAAACCCCTATTTCTGAGGCGCTTGATCATCTTTTGAAAAATCAATATATGCATTATCAGGAGCAAATTAAAAGATTAGAGTCACGACAGGCTGAGCATTTGAAGTTTATGGATCAATGGGTCCACCAAATGAAAACACCGATCTCTGTCATCGAGTTAATTGCACAAAACTTAGATGAACCGGATTCATCGAGTATTCGCGAGGAAACGGATCGAATGAAAACGGGGTTAAATACGATTCTTTATATGGCAAGACTGCGGACGATTGAACAGGATTTTCATATTAAACCCGTTAATCTTACAAAGCTTGTAAGTGAAGTGAATCGTGAAAATAAACGCTTCTATATAAGAAATCAGGTATATCCAAATCTTTCGCAGGAAAAGGATGGGGTTACGGTAGAGACTGATGAGAAATGGTTGTTTTTTATCCTTTCACAGCTTATTAATAATGCTGTTAAGTATTCGAAAGGAAAAGGTAAGACAATTAACATTTCAATTTATGAAAAAGCCGGAGAAGCTATTTTAGAGGTAAAGGACTATGGAGTAGGCATACCTGAAACGGATAAGCGTCGTGTTTTTGACCCGTTTTATACAGGAGAAAATGGGCGGAAATTCAGAGAATCGACGGGAATGGGCCTCTACTTGGCGAAAGAGGCTATAGAGCATCTTGGGCATCGTATCGAACTCGAATCAAAGGTCGGTGAGGGGTCAACATTTAGAATTATTTTTACTGCTACACAAAACCTTACATCCGTGTAAGGAAAGTGAAAGAAAAATCGATTTTTTACTAATCAAATAGAGGATATACTAGTCACAAGTTAAAGAAACTTGAATTGAAGGGAGAACTTGTGATGCTGAATGTAAAACAAGTAAGTAAAGTTTATGAAGGTAATATTGCCTATCGTGCGTTAACGGATATAGATTTAACAATTGATGAAGGTGAATTTGTCGGGATAATGGGGCCGTCAGGAAGTGGGAAAACGACGTTGCTCAATATGATCGCAACAATTGATGAGCCAACGACAGGGCAAATTTTAATTAATGGAAATAACCCACATAAATTAAAGAAAGAGGAATTAGCAAAATTTAGACGGCGTGAGCTAGGCTTTGTGTTCCAGGACTTTAATTTACTCCATACGTTAACCGTCGAGGAAAATATCGTTCTTCCGTTAACATTGGATGGGAGAAAAGTGAAGGAAATGAAGCAAAAGGCAAATGAAATTGCTGAAAAGCTTGGAATTAGCGGAATTATGAAAAAGCGTACCTACGAAATTTCAGGGGGACAAGCACAAAGAGCAGCCGTTGCAAGAGCGATGATTCATAGACCAAAGCTATTATTAGCTGATGAACCGACAGGAAATCTTGATTCAAAATCCTCAAAGGATGTTATGGAAATGCTCGAGGACATTAATAAAAAGGAACGGACAACGATGATGCTTGTAACTCATGATGCGCAAGCTGCAAGCTATTGCAACAGGGTTGTCTTTATTCGTGATGGAAAGTTCTATTCCGAAATCCATCGTGGGGATAATCGCCAAGCCTTTTTCCAAAAAATAATTGATACACTTTCTTTACTGGGAGGGGATGCACATGACCTTTCGTCAGTTCGCGTTTAATAATGTTATTCGAAATAAAAGGTTGTATGCTGCATACTTTCTTAGTAGCCTTTTTACCGTTATGGTTTTCTTTACATTTTCGATTTTTGCCTTTCATCCGGGATTAAGCGGAAGTGATATGAATTCAAATGTGACACAAGGGATGAATATTTCGGCAGGAATCATCTATGTCTTTTCCTTCTTTTTTGTTCTTTATTCGATGAGCTCGTTTTTACAATCACGGAAAAGAGAATTCGGGCTATTGATGATTCAAGGGATGTCAATGAAACAAATCCGTCTTATGGTGTTTTTAGAAAATATGTTAATCGGTTTATTTGCTACAATTGGTGGGATTTTACTAGGTATTGTGTTTGCAAAAGGAATTTTGTTAGTTGCCGAAAATGTATTGATTATTGAAAGCTCGCTGCCATTTTATTTTCCAACACAAGCGATCATGATGACATTTGTTTCATTTATCGTCTTGTTTTTCTTTATTTCACTATTTGTTACGTATGTACTACGTAGTAAAAAGCTTATTGAACTCATTAAAGCGAATAAAATTTCAAAGGGAGAACCAAAAGCAAATCTTTTCTTAACATTGCTAGCTGTTCTGTTACTTGGATCGGGGTACGCAGTAGCGTTAATCGTGAAAGGTATTACCGTTGTGATGGCGATGCTACCAGTTATCATAGTTGTCAGCATCGGAACATATTTGTTATTTACCCAATTAAGTGTTTACATTATTCGGAGATTGAGAAAGAAGGAACATATTTTTTGGTTCAAAACAAATATGCTGCTTTTTTCTGATTTAGCCTTTCGAATGAAGGATAATGCCCGGACATTTTTTATGGTTGCAATGGTTTCGACTGTAGCATTTTGTGCGATTGGTTCATTATTTGGATTTCAGACAGTCCTAACCTCTAGCGTTAAACATGTAAATGCAACGACATTTTCTTATAAAACCGTTGATAAGGAAGCAGAGAAGCAAAATGTAGAGTTTATCAATCAAACACTACAAGAAGAAAAGATTAAAGCAGATTCTGAGCATACGAACATGACCTACTATGAAATTGCGAATGATTCGATTTTGATAACAAAGGAATCTGATTTTAATCGATTTGCCTCATTAATTGGGGAAAAGCAAATGAAGGTGAAGGATGGACAGATTATTGTTGTTGATTTCCAAGGAACGAATCTTGGTCAACAAACACAGATGTTAAATGAGACGATTAAGTTGAAATCAGGTGTTACATTAAAGCCAAATGAAGATGAGGTCATTACATCGAGAGCGTTACCTGCAATGAGTTCGTATTTTATTGTTTCAGACCATGATTATGAGCTGCTTCCTAAGCCAATAGATGCAGAGAGCTTTTATGCTTGGCAAGTAACTGATGGTGAAGAGGGAATTATGGCTGCATCTGAAAAGCTATATGATAAGTTAGAACGATATGAAATGACGTCTGTCGAGTACGAAATCTATGAAATCATGAAATTTTACGGCCCGATTTTATTCATCGGATTATTTATCGGTATCGTCTTCTTTGTTTCAGCAGGAAGCTTCCTTTATTTCCGTTTATACATGGATTTAGATGAAGATAAGCAAAAATTCTCATCCATTTCTAAAATGGGATTAACGGATAAGGAGCTAAAAAAGGTTTTAAACAGACAAACAGCGATTCTCTTTTTCGCTCCAATCATCGTAGCGCTTGTCCATGGAGCAATTGCATTAACTGCATTATCGAATTTGTTTGCCTTTAATTTATTCAAAGAATCTGTTATTGTATTGGGTGTTTTCTTATTCATCCAAATCATCTACTTCTTCATTGTACGCTTCTACTATACGAAACAGATTAAAGCTGCAATTTAATTCAATAGAGTAATCTTTTAAGAGGGTTAGACTTGGGGTCTGACCCTCTTAGTTATTAGTAGAGAAAATAAGTTTATTAAAGTAGGCAGGCTTTTATTAATCTTGGATAATTTTTACTAAGATCTTCTAAAAAGGAGTTGCTCATGGTATATTTATATCGACTTATTAAAACTGTTTAAAAAGTGTTGTAATGTTTTTAAGAGAGGTGAGAAAAATTGACTGTAAATCATAAATCAACCGCTATGCTTCATCAAATTCGTGTAGCGCTTTTGACATTAGGAAGTGCGACAAAAGGTGAATTATGTGAAAAGGTTGGCATTAGTTTTCCGACGATTACAAAGCTAATTGACCAAATGGAGAAATCAGGTGAGGTGACAAATTTAGGCTTTGATGAATCAAGTGGAGGACGTCCAGCACAGCGCTATTTATATAATCCTGATTATATGCTAGGGTTAGCGATATTTTTAGAACGTAATGAAACGGTTTTTACCGTGTTTAACTGTCTAGGTGAGGTGAAAAAGCAAGGTACTTATAAGAGTGTGCTAGGCGAAAATTTATCTTTATTAAAAGGCTTGATCACGGATATTTTAAATGCGTTTCCTAGTATTTGTTCGATTGCCTTTGGAGTACCAGGTGCTGTAGAAAATGGGAAGATTTTTTATATTCCCGATTATTCAGGGTTTCACGATGTTGACTTACAAGCTGTCATAGAAGAGGAATTTTCACTTTCGGTCGTTGTCGAAAATGATATGAATGCTGCTGTTCTTGGCTACCATCATCGAAATGATATGGAGAAAAGGCAATCAAGTGTTTATATCCTTGCGGGAAATAATGGTCCTGGTGCGGGATTGTTTGTAAATGGCGATGTTGTCCGAGGCAAATCGTTTTTTACAGGAGAGGTTTCCTTTACACCGATTGGAGGGGATCAAACCTTTTATGAAGCACTCCAAGGTGAAAAGCGGGAACAGGAAGAAGCGATTAGTCGACTTGTTGCAATGATGACAGTGATGATTAATCCGCACACAATTATTTTTAATAAGGAAGAGATGGAGCAGTCAATGCTTGAACGAATAAACATGCTTGCTGCAAGCTTTGTGCCAAAGGAGCATCTTCCCGATTTAAAGACAAGTGATTGGAAAGAGGATTATTTGCATGGCTTGAAATTTTTAGCAGTTGAAAGAATGCTTAGACAATAAATTTGTATAAGAGAGAGGGAAGCTAGCTTGGCAACATTATTATTAGTCATTATTTATTTAGCGTTTATAAGCTTAGGTTTGCCAGATTCCTTATTAGGGTCGGCATGGCCTGTTATGCAGTCTGACTTTGGAAAGTCTCTGGATACAGCAGGGTATCTTTATATGATCATCTCAGCAGGAACAATTTTGTCGAGCTTAGTATCAGGAAGGCTAAATGACCTGCTTGGCACCGGGAAAGTTATGGTCATTAGTGTCCTGTTAACAGCTGGTGCATTGTTAGGCTTTTCGTTTGCACCTTCGTTTATTTGGCTTGTCATTTGTGCAATTCCGTTAGGGCTTGGTGGAGGGGCTGTCGATGCAGCATTAAACAACTATGTAGCCCTCCATTATAAGGCAAGTCATATGAGCTGGCTCCATTGCTTTTGGGGTGTTGGAGCAAGCATTGGACCGATTATTATGTCCTTTTATATTAGTCATCAAGGCTCTTGGGAGAAGGGTTATTTTACCATTTCTATGCTTCAAATTGGACTAACAATCATTTTATTTTTGAGCCTGCCATTATGGGCAAAGGTAGCGAAAATGACTGGAAATACAGCTGCTGTCTCAGAAACTGCCACTTCGATTGAAGAAAATCCAAAAGCAGCAAAACCATTGAAAATAAAGGGAGTGAAGTTTGCGCTTCTAACTTTTTTATTCTACTGTGGCGTGGAAGCAACAATGGGACTATGGGGAAGTAGTTATTTAGTTAATAGTAAAGGAATGTCTGCAGCTGTTGCGGCACAATGGGTTTCTTTATTTTATGCTGGAATAACTATTGGAAGACTTGTAACGGGCTTTATTACGATGAAGGTAAATAATACACTTTTAATTCGCATCGGACAATTTATCATTATCTTTGGTGGGATCTTGTTAGTTCTTCCATTACCAAATATTGTATCGTTACTAGGATTTATCGCAATAGGGTTAGGCTGTGCCCCGATTTATCCATGTATGATTCATGAAACGCCTAGCCGTTTTGGGAGAGCAAACTCTCAAGCAATTATCGGATATCAAATGGCGGTCGCTTATGTTGGCTCGACCTTCCTTCCACCGTTATTTGGATTAATCGCAAACTATATTTCGATTCATCTATTCTCGTTCGTCATTCTCGTACTTGCACTTTGTATGTTATTTGCAGCTGAGAAGGTGAATGGGGTTATGAAGCTGCGAGCGTAGTAGAAAATAGCACTCTATTTTATGACAAAAGGTGTCTATAAAGCTGATTATCAGTTTTGAGGCTCCTTTTTCTATTTTAAAGAATTATATAAATTTATTTCGGGAAAAGAAGTAAATTTAAGTTATTAGAATTCAATTCCCATTATAAAAAAGTCTCAAAAACAATTGTTTTTGAGACTAACAATTAGTTCTATTTAATTTCTTCGCAGGCTGCTTATTACTCAAAAGGATAGCTGTTAAGGTGAAACTAATTCCTATAAAGTGAAAGAAAGAGATTTTTTCACCTAAAATAAGTACTGAAAGAATGACACTGCTAATTGGTAGTACCCCTGTCAATACCCCAACTGTACTTGCTGGAACTTTAGACACCCCTTGGTACATGAGAATAAAAGCAATAACAGTTACAACAATACCGAAATATAATATTAATCCCCACTCAGCCATTGTTACTCCTTCAAAGTTAAACTTAGCCCCCTCATAAAGGGAAAGCGGTAAAAATAAAATAGTACCTAAAACACTTACAATTGTTGAAATTGCAAGAGGACTAACCCGTTGTGAAACAAACTTCCCTAATATAATAAATAATGCTTCACAAATCACAGCACCGAAAATGAGGAGATTTCCAAAGATAGGTGAGGAACCACGTTCAATATCCGAAGCAGAGCCGACAACATTGATGATAAGCGTCCCTAAAACGGCAAGCAGAATACCGACACTAACACTTTTAGTTAATCTTTCCTTTAAGAAAAGGAAAGCTAGACCTCCAGTAACGGCTGGAATTGTACTTGTAATGATTCCGGCTTCAATGGCTGTAGTGAAGGTCAGTCCGTATAACATAAAAATACTATACAAAAAGACGCCAAATAATCCTTGTAAAAACAGAATCAGCATTTCCCTCTTCTGAATCGAAGGAAACCCCTCGATACGAATGAGTATTGGGACCATAATAATGGTCGCGACTAGAAATCGTAATTCAGAAGCTAAAAACACAGGAAAACTTTGCGCAAGCAGTTTACCGGCTACGACTGAACTACCTACAATAATCATAGCTAGAATCACTTTAACACTTGCAACGAAATGCTCATTCAATATGCTTTACTTCTTTCAGTTAAAGCTGGAACAATGATCTCGGTTATGGCACGATATAAATTTTCCGGATGCTCAGCGATTCGATGACATAAATACAAGTACCAGTCTTTTCCGTAAGGCAAGTATATTTTACAATTATACCCTTTGCTTTTTAAAGCCTTTAACAAATCCGGACGTATTCCGTAGAGCATTTCTATTTCTAAATTTGGATGACGAAAATACCCGCGTTGCTCCATTTCTTTTATTAAAGTTTCATCATGTGTAGCTACTGATACTGGGTGGTTAGCTTCTATTAATTGTTCAACAAAATGAAGATAACGGTTATTTAATTCGTTTGATCTTGGTATAGCATCTTTAGAAGATTCCTGATAGGCTCCCTTAACAATTCGAATCCTCCCAGGTAAATCTACTAGATTCTGAATATCATTGTTTGAGCGAAGTAAATGTGTTTGGATTGTGATTCCGATATTATCGTATTGCGAAGTTGCCTTTTTATAAATAGTGAGGATTTCATCTGTTTTCGATGATTCTTCCATACCGATCATAACTGTCATCTTGTTTAACTTTGCTGCCTTGGCTATTTCAAGCAAATGGAGGTGAGCTGTTTCTGCATCAAAGGATAATCCAATATGTGATAAATCAAGCGAAACAGTTTGTTGCATTGAGAGTGAACTCATTTCCTCCATTAGATGTAAATACTCGTTTTTTGCTTTTTGACATTCCTTTAGGTCTATTGTATTTTCCCCTATGTAGTCTAATGAAATGAGATACCCTTTTGTGATTAATTCTTTTGCAGTTGCAATTGCCTCCTGTCTATGTTCTCCTATGACAAATCGTTTTGCTGCCTTTAATAATAAGGGGTACAGTTCATTGGATTGTTGAATGTAGGATTTCATTTGCTCGTTTCGTGCAATTGTTTTAAGAGCTCGTGTGAATTGAACTTTATCGTTCGTCATCTTTATACATCTCCTTTTCCTATTTGAAGTAACCATATCATGGTAAAATGGTTTGTATTAGTACCACTTATTGTTATTTTTGCTAGTACCAATTATGTTAAGGGGAGCATGTAGGATGCTTTGGATACCTATTGACCGATCATTGGATATACCATTAATTAGGCAGGTCTATCAACAAATCCGGGAACGAATTTTAAATGGTGACTTACAATCTGAAGAAAAGCTTCCTTCGACACGCGAACTTGCTTTTGAGTTAAAGGTGTCTAGGAATGTGATTCTAGAAGCGTATGACCAACTAATAGCCGAAGGGTTTTTAGTAACACGTAGAGGTTCAGGGACATTTGTTGCAAAAGGAACCTTTTTAGAGAAAAGGGTGGTACCAAATCATGCTTTAAATTGGCGTGAGAATAAAACGGATGCTGCGAACATCATCGACTTTCGTTCGGGGTTACCAGCCCTGGATTTATTTCCACGCAAAACATGGGCAAAATTGTCTCATGCTATTTGGAATGATACATCGCATTCAATGTTTGGTTATGATCTTCCAGAAGGGCGCCCGGAACTAAGACAAGCTCTAGCACGTTATTTACTGAAAACTCGAGGAGTAGCTTGTCATCCTGAACAAATTGTCATTACTTCTGGTGCAACTCAAGCTTTAACACTTGTATCTAGATTGCTTTTATCACCGAACGATACGGTAATAATGGAGGATCCTATTACAAACGATATTCAAACGATTTTTAAAACTACGGGTGCTACCATTTTTCCAATACCTGTAGATGAATATGGAATAAAAACAGCATTGCTACCAGAAAATAAAAAACCGAAGCTCATCTTTATTACTCCTTCTCATCAGTTTCCTTTAGGTGGAACGTTGCCGATACAACGACGGATTCAATTGATTCAATATTCAAGAAAAACGAATTGCTATCTTGTTGAGGATGATTATGATAGTGAGTTTCGATATGAAGGTCCACCTGTAAGTTCGCTACAGGGCTTGGAGCCTGAATGTGTATTATATGTTGGCTCGTTTAGTAAAATTCTATCACCGGCTCTAAGAATAGGATATTTAGTTCTTCCTTTGCAACTTATTGAAGAAAGTCGCAGGCTTAAATGGTTTTCCGATTTACATACCCCTTCTGTAGAACAGCTTATCCTTGCTCGGTTTATTGATGAAGGTTATTTGGAACGACATATAACAAGGATGAAGAAGGTTTATAAAAAGCGAAGAGATTATCTCATGCACTGTATAAAAACAACATTTTCCAACGAGGTACAAGTTTTCGGTTATTCGACAGGATTGCACTTAATTGTTGAAGTGACAAACTTCCATTTTTCAAAAGAGAAGCTTAAACAGATTGAACAATGTGGAGTAAAGGTATATCAAGTTGAAGAGCATACAATTGAAAAAGATAAACATCAAAATCAACTTATTTTGGGATATGGTCATCTGAACCAAGAGGAAATAAAAGAAGGTATAGCAAGACTGCATGTAGCTTTATATAAATGATGAATTTCATTAGCGGTGCTTGTTCCTTTTACTTTTCTAATAGTTTCTTAACCGACATAGGTTCCTTGTTTAGGCAGTTATAAGTTAAGTTGTTTTGAACTTAATAGTTTAAATGTAAGTTGTTAGGCTTTTTTTGTCACAAATCCACTGCCTTAATCGTTTATTTAGGTGGGTCTTTATTAAAGGAGTGGTCTTACGATGAATAACATGGCTAATCCACATTTTGGTGGAGTTAGCAGAGTAAAGGAGAGGAGGTAGGCTTATGGACTGCTGCTGTAAAAGCGGGAAAACATCTGAAATAAAAATTGAAGGTGATGTTAGTGCAGATCCAATTTGGTGTAAGAACTGTGGGTGTAATCTTGATTTAGATGAAAGTCCAGTATCAGCTGAGCTAAAAGACAAACTATCCAGATGGGCATTAACATATGGAAAATGGATTGATTGGAACAAAGGTAGTCTCCTTGCGAATGGACTTGAGCTAGAAAAGGAATTTAATCAAGCGGGGCTGCTTTTAACAGAAGAGGTAAAGCATGAATTAAAGGATCAATATAATGTAACCTATTCGCCATCATCTAGTTCTCGCTATTATCTATGATAATGATCTAGTTAAATAGAGAACAAGAAAGAAAAACTCACTGCCATCTTTTTTTCATAAATTGGATAGCAGTGAGTTTTTTAATTACCCCATGTTGTTAGAAAAGTATCCCCTTGAGTGATGCTCTTTGTCAATGTTTTTATTTGTGAATCCAAACTGCTCCTGCAGAATTATCCTTAGCTTCACCGATGACTTCAAATTTCAAGCCAAGATTTGGGACAATTCGACCAGCGTCTGGAATATCGTTATTGATATATGTCATGGAGTCATCAAATACTTTATTGCCTTTTAAACTAGTAAACTCGTATGCTCCTCGTGTTGGAGAGAAAACAGAGAATGCTGGTGTTTTATCAAGTGAAAACGCAGCATCTGCCACTTGGTAGTTTGTGCTTTGATTAATCGTTTTTTGTCCATTTAGTAGTCCGAAGACTGCTTCAGGGTGTGAATCAACAACACCTAGGAAGCCTTCTCCTGGGTGAACGCCAACCCAGTTATCTGTAAAGCTATCATCCGCGTACCAAACGACTAGACCTGTGTTATATTTAGCACCGCGTGAGAAGGCTAACGCTTTGTCTGAACCAGCATAGTTCCGCCATTCAAGATAATAGTAGTTATTCGCTTTTGAATAACCGTTTGTTACAATAAATCCGTCCATTGTTACTTTTGGATCTGCCTCAGCATTATCTGTGAAAATTTCTTTACCGTCAGCTGTTACCGAGAGATTATCAAGGGCAAAGCCATTAGGAGCTAAGCCGCCATCCGTAACATATTCAAACACAAGCTTAACCTTTTGTCCTGCGAATGGACTTAAGTCATAAGACTTTTCAACCCATTGTCCGTTTGTTGTTTCCAAACCCTCTGCAGTATTTTCATCGCCAATGATATCAAGTTCAACTGACTTTCCATCACTCGTTACCGCATTTACGTAAACATAATCATAATCTGTTTCAACCTCGAACCATTGAAGTGCATTAAATTGTGCTGATGTTGCGTTTGTTAAATCAAATTCTGGTGTTTCTAATGTTGTATGAAGGTCATCGCCTTTTTGACTGTAATAATAGTTTTCGCCACCATTGTCAGCGGGCATAAATCCTTTAACATCTTTTTGTGGTAAGTTCACTTTTACAATCCCGGGATTGTTTGATTTCGTTACACTTTGATCGATGAAGGAGGCAACACCATTTTTCGTAATTTCCTCATAATCTACCTCAACGATATTAGCCCAGTTTCCGCCCATTACTGTTTGGAAGTACTCCTTGTTTTGTGGAGAAAAGCTTGTTGGGGCTGTTCCGGCAATATTACCATTCCAGCTTCCTCCACTCATAATCGACCAGGAAGCGACTGGTTCACCGTGACCTGTATATTGTGTATCATATTCATCAGGTAAGCCTAAATCATGTCCAAACTCATGGGCAAAAACACCAACAGCTCCATCTTCAGGCTGGATTGTATAGTCAAATGCACCGACGTTACCACCCCAGTAATCAACAGCAGCCTCAGATCCTGGGACAGGATAGACACCATTTAAAGTCCAACGGTGTGACCAAATCGCATCATCACCTAAAGCACCACCACCAGCTTCTTGTCCTGTTCCAGCATGGATGACCATTAGATGGTCGACAAGTCCGTCAGGTTCATTTTGATTGCCATCACCATCAAGATCGTATAAATCAAATTCATCATATTCAGCTAAGTCGATACCGGAAGCAACCGCAGCATTTAACGCATCCTGTACAAGGTCACGCGGTCCTTTTGGATTTAAGTTATCATGACCTCCCGCGGGATCGTCATCCCCATATTCCTTCGCAGTACCTGGTACTGTTAACCATTCGCTAACCGTACCATCAACAGTATAGCTTCCGCCAGATTGCTCCTCGTAATATTGCTTAAAGGTTTTTACCTTTTCCCCGTTAAATAAGGTGAATTCCTCATCGCCAAACATAAGCTTTTCATAATGCTCACGGTTAAAGTCATCGGCATACATGTAGCCTTCTTCCTGCTCAACTTCATTGTGCTTTACATCGGAAAATTCCGTTAATAATACAAGCACTTTGTCGGTGCGGACCTCTCCGTTATAAGGAGTTTGTTTTGCAGCGTTTACTTTAACAGGGCCGTTTGGTTTACCTTTTTTATAATGTTCATGCCCTTTGTTAAGCTGTTTTGCGAGCTTGTCCTTTTGCTTTGTAAGGAAATCCTTCGTCTTTTTATCCATCATGATTTCATTTGCTTGCTTTTGCGAAACCTTACCAGGCTTGTCCCCTTGTTTATCCTCAACATACGCCTTAACAGCATTTTCCACCTCAGAAGAAGTTGCCTTTTTTGAGATGATTCCTTTCTCCTTTAATGATTTAGCTAATCTTTCTTCCGGAATGATGTTCCAATCGATAGGAGCTGATTCAAGAACTGGGCTTGCAGCTTGTACATTAGAAGGACTCGAAATGTAAGGACCGAATAAGAGCCCGCCAATTACAACCGAGCTAGTTGTTAGCTTTAAGGTCTTCATCAAATCCATACTCTTTTTCCCTTTTCCTGATTTTCTCACATTAATCCCCCTTCATTTAGATAGAAGAATTTTGGAAGGAATCTTCTAAAATTTTTCTACTAAAAAATAATATAATTACATACCTATTATAATCTTTATATGAATATAATGAATAGTTCGATAATTTTATTTTCTGAAAATTAAAACAGGTTATATTTTCCTAATTTTATTCCTTATCTAGGTAATTTTGACGTGGCGATACACGGGAGAATAACCCTTTAAAAATCAATGGTTTTGTTATTTTTTCTTACAAATTATTTTCTTTTGATTAAAAAGAGAAGGTTTATAGTTTAAAGTTTTGCTAAAATGTCAGTAGGTAAAAAGTTATTGCTTTAAAGCTTTTATTTGTTGAAGGATATTATTTTACGAATATTCTCTTATGAAAGTACAATTGAACAAAGGAAGGCAATAGTATCATCTTGTGAAACGGATAAAAGCTACAGGAAAGTGTGAAACTAGCATAAATGCTTTTTTTGGTGAGTTTGCGGAGGGAAGCATCTTGCCATAAAATGATGTCATAATACAAAAGTTTGAGCAGGTGCATCATGAATAATAGACAGAAGGAATTACTTAGAATATTGCTCCTTCAAGTAGAAGGAGTACTACAAATAAAAGAACTATCGGAAAAGCTTGATTGTGCTGAAAAAACAGTGCGAAATGATTTAGACAAAATTGAAGAATTTCTCCTTAATTATGATAGTGGTAGCCTGATCCGAAAGCCTGGATTAGGTATTTCGATTCAAATTGATAAAGGGGAACGGTCGAAAATTTTGCAAAGTCTTTTTTCAAATGAGCCTAAGACAAATGAGGAACGACTTATTGAAATCGCATACCAGCTATTAACAAGCAATAAGCCAATAACATTACAGCATTTATCTCATCAGTACTATGTGCCAAAAGCAACGATCAAAAAGGATATTGAAACGATTGCGAAATGGCTTGGACGCTTTGATTTAGAGCTTGTATCAAAGCAGCGGCTTGGGAATGTCGTACAAGGAACAGAATTACAAAAAAGAAACGCTTTGGCTCATTTATCAGGGATTATTCCGTTTACCTCGAGCGAAAAGAATGTTGTACTCGATTTATTCCTACCTTACGAGATTATGACGGTAAAAAATGGATTAGAAATGATGCAACGGAAATTTTCAATTGCTTTTGGAGAGGGTGCACTTGATAGCTTGGTCGTTCATGCCCTTATTATGATAAAACGAATAAGACAAAGAGAACCGATATATGTACAAGCTGCAGAAAAGGAACAGGCACAGGAAAGAATAGAATTCCAATACGCCACTTGGTTTTTTGAACAGCTAGAGTCTGTGTTCAGTTTAGCCTTTCCAGAAGAGGAAAAGGTCTATTTTACATGGCATCTTATTAGCAGTAAGCGAATGGGAACGGAAAGAGATTATACCGTCACAAATGAGGATGAAGTAACGAGTATTGTCGATACTCTTGTTGCGAAAATTAGTAAGCTGACGCTATATCAATTTGATGCTGACGGACTTTTAAAAAACGGTCTCATCTTCCATTTGCATTCTGTTATTAATCGAGTGAAATTTGGTTTTCCAATAACCAATCCACTGCTATCGAATATTAAAAAAATGTATCCTTATATGTTTAACATGGTTATTTTAGCATTTGAAGAAATTAAGAAGATGTACCGTTTAGAAATCCCCGAGGATGAAGTCGCCTATATTGTCCTTCATTTTCAAGCCTCGATTGAGCGGATGGAAAATAGGAAGGAAAGCAAGGTAAAGGCACTTATTGTTTGTCATATGGGAATCGGGATGTCGCGTTTATTAGAAGCAAAAATCGAGCAGCAATATAAAAATATTGAAATAGTTGCTTGTATCGGCAAATCAGATATTTCATCCTATTTAAGTGTCCATCAGATTGACTTTATTATCTCGACTGTGCCACTTGAAAGTGAAGGTAAGGAGAATGTCATTATTTCGCCACTCTTCAGTCAAGAGGATAAGAAAAAACTAAGTCAATTTGTTAACATGATTGAACAAAAGGGACCGAAAGAAGCTGATTATCAGCTCTTTTCTACCTTTATGCTAGAGGAACTTGTCTGCTTTTGTGTTCAAAAGGATCATCGTTATGAAATTGTTGAAATGCTCGCAACTCTCCTTTATAAAAAAGGCTATGTCACAAAGGAGTTCATTCATAGTGCCGTAAATCGGGAGCGGAAATCGTCAACAGCAATTGGCGGAGGGATTGCTATTCCACATGGAAATCCACAGCTAATTCATAAGTCTGCAATAGCAATTGCGTTATTAAAGGAACCGCTTGAGTGGGAGAATGAAAGAGTATCAATCGTATTTATGCTAGCAATATCAAAGGAACATCAAATAGACATTCGCAAAGTAATTGGGAAAATTGCTTCACTTAGTGAAAATCCGTTATTAATTGAAGAGCTAAGTCGTACAAAGGATTATCAGACTTTTCTCCAGTTACTTGAAAAATGATGAAGAAGTTCAAGCATAAGACGTTCCTTGTATGATGGAATAATGATTTTAATGGGCAAATCGTTTAGCGGTTTGCCCATATTTATGATGTGAAACCTGTTCTTTTAGACATTCAAACAGCTATCATAGTAATAGGATAAAACCAATGAGCGGGCTTCTTCAATATGGTATGATAGTTACATATTATTCCAAATGAAGGAGATGAATATGGATATAACTCAATTGTCCCACCGCTTTAAACGCTTTGCTGTCTATGAATGTCATGGCTCAAGTGATCTTTATGAATTTTTGTCTCATAAAATTGCTAATGACTGCGAACTGCTCGAACTATGTTTAAATGCGAAAGCAGGTCAACCAGTTCCTAACCTTTTTTTAAGTGCTGTTCATTTTCTTTTACTAAGTGGCAAGAATCATAGTTTAAAAGAATATTACCAAAGTATTGTTGAACATCCTCAAAAGCCGGAAGAGTCCTTTGAGCATTTCAAGGATTTTTGTCGTCTATATCGGGAGGACATCATTTCTCTTATATCTAGAAAGCTTGTTCAAACAAATGAGGTAAGACGCTGTGCATATCTTTACCCAAGCTTTTGCTATATAGATGAAATGGTGAAGAAGCCCCTAGCATTAATCGAAATTGGCACAAGTGCAGGGCTTCAACTTTTATGGGATCAATATAAATATTCATATGGAAGCGACGAAATCTATGGTAATAATCAATCAACAGTCCATATTCAATCGGAAATTATTGGTGAGAAGAGACCACTCCTTTTAAAGAATAGCCCACCAGTTGCCTTTAGTCGGGGGATTGATTTACATATTAGCGATTTGGGTGATGAGGAAGACTTTATGTGGTTAAAATCACTAATTTGGCCGGAGCATCAAGGACGACGAGAACTCTTTGAAAAGGCAGCTGAACTTTTAAACCGAAATGATAGCAGCTTGATTGAAGGAGACGGGATATCGTTACTGACTAATATAACTGAGCAAGCTCCAGATGATGCAGTAATTTGTATTTTTCATACCCATGTTGCAAATCAATTAGAAGAGGATGTAAAGCTTACGCTCATCAATCAAATTAAAAAGATTGGGAAAACACGGGATGTCTTTCATCTCTATAACAATATGTGGGATCGCTATCTTCATCTTGATTTTATGTTAAATGGAATCGAAACTCAGCAAATTATTGCAGAAACTGATGGACACGGTAGATGGTTTAAATGGTTATTATAAATAAATATTATAAGAGGTTATCTCAAAAGCAAGGTATAAAAGCTTCCTGAGATAGCCTCTTTATTTGTATTCTTCAACTAGAACGTATCCGGGTAAATCAATAGTCTTTAGTCACTCCGTTATTGCGTAAAGCCTAGCTCTATTTTTCCCCTACACCCTTTCAGCTATTTTACTTTCTCTGAGAATTAATTTTATAGTAATGAAAAATAAACATGATTTTACCGTAACTTCTGGTAAAAATAAAAAATAATAGATGGACAAGCACATTATAAGATATAAGAAAGCGATTGCTAATACGCTTACATCTAAGGAGGAAAACAAAATGGCAAAGATATTAGCTGTTACTGCTTGTCCAGTCGGAATCGCACATACGTATATGGCTGCTGAAAATTTACAAAAAGCAGGCGAGACATTAGGGGTAGAGATTAAAGTAGAAACTCAAGGCTCTATCGGGATTGAAAATGGGCTTACAGAGCAGGATATTGCAGAAGCAGATGGAATTATTATTGCAGCAGATAAAGAGGTAGCAAAAGACCGCTTTGTCGGTAAAAAGCTATTAGTTACTGGTGTGCAAGAGGGAATTCGTAAACCAGAGGATCTTATCAAAAAGATTCAAACTGGAGATGTTCCAGTTTATAAACCAGAGCTTGCTTCCGAAAATGGAGAGAAACAGCGTAAGAAGAAGGAAAATCCAATTTATAAGCATTTAATGAACGGTGTTTCCTATATGGTTCCGTTCATTGTAGTGGGGGGATTATTAATTGCCCTCGCATTAACCCTTGGCGGTGTACAAACACCAGGAGGTATCGTTATCCCCGAGGACTCTATTTGGAAGCAAATTGAAAGCCTTGGTAGTACAGCATTTATGTTCATGGTGCCAATATTAGCCGGTTTTATTGCGGTAAGTATTGCTGATCGTCCAGGATTAGTTCCGGGTATGATAGGCGGATACATTGCGGCAAATGGTAGCTTTTATGGCAGTGATGCAGGTGCTGGGTTTATCGGTGGAATTATCGCTGGTTTCTTAGCGGGCTATGTTGCATTAGGCATTAAGAAAATGAAAGTACCAAAAGCGGTACAACCTGTTATGCCAATTATTTTATTCCAATTCTATCATCGGTGATTGTTGGTTTAGCTTTTATTTATATTATTGGTTCACCGGTTGCTAGTGTGTTTGAATTATTAACAACTTGGCTTGCAGGAATGCAAGGTAGTAGCTCCATTGTTTTAGCGCTAATTCTTGGAGCGATGATTGCGATTGATATGGGTGGTCCATTTAACAAGGTTGCCTTCCTATTTGGTTCAGCAATGATTGCAGAAGGAAATTATTACATTATGGGTCCAATTGCTGTTGCAATTTGTATTCCGCCAGTTGGCCTTGGTTTAGCAACATTTATAAACAAGCGTAAATTCCATCCAAATGAAAGAGAAGCGGGAAAAGCTTCCTTTACAATGGGATTATTCGGTATTACTGAAGGGGCTATTCCATTTGCCGCTCAGGATCCGTTGCGTGTTATTCCAAGTATTGTTGTAGGATCAATGGTTGGTTCGGTTATTGCGATGATAGCGAATGTAGGAGACAAGGTTGCTCATGGTGGTCCGATTGTTGCGGTCTTAGGAGCAGTAGATAATGTCGTTATGTTCTTTGTTGCGGTCATTGCTGGGGTTATTGTGACAGCAATAATGGTAACTGCTTTGAAGAAGGATGTTGAGTCAGCACCTGTAAAAAATGAAGAGGTACAACAAAATGAAGAAATCATCAAGCAAGCAACACCTAACACAAATTTAAATAAATTAACGGATATTACAAACGTCGATTTAATTGAAACAAACTTAAAAGGTGAGACACGCGATAAGGTGATTGATGAGTTAATTTCTAAATTTGAACAGAATGGTGTATTGCATTCTAAAGATGAGTTTAAGCAAGCGATTCTAAAACGTGAGGAAGAAAGCTCTACAGGCTTAGGAATGAACATCGCAATTCCGCATGGGAAATCAAATGCTGTGAAGCGTCCAGCTGTAGCTTTTGGAATGAAACGTGATGGGGTAGATTGGAAAAGCTTAGACGGAACTGATGCAAAATTAATTTTTATGATCGCAGTACCTGAGGATGCAGCAGGAGATGCACATCTTAAAATTTTACAAATGCTATCTCGAAAATTGATGGATGATGAATTTAGAGAGCAATTGCTAAAGATTGCATCAAAGGAAGAAGCATTCAATTTATTAGAAACGATTCGTTAATAAAT
>NZ_CADEPK010000083.1 GCF_902829255.1 Metabacillus niabensis
CCGTAATTAAGGTTAGCCTTTTAATTATAGTTAGTTCATCTTTTAAAAAAAATTGAGAAACATAAAGGAGGTAATATGTTATGCAAAGGAGCGTTTCTAACTTATTAAATAGGCAGCAGCAACATATAAAAACAGCCTTGCATATAACACCTTCGCTCAATCTACCTGACCTTAGTTTCTATAATATATGTAATCAACAGTATAGGATTAATCGTGGTGTTTATAATGCGATTGATGATTGGTTCTTTAAGTATGGAATCATCGATGTAGTTTACAGACGTATTTATATTCTTGCCTTTTTGGATTTTGTCTCAAATAAATATAAGGATAAAGCTGAATCTAGTAAATATATAAGATTTGGACATGGGGGACTAACGAAAGCGTTAAATATCTTCATTTCTTCTTATATAAATGAAGAAGAGGCAGTGGAAAATAATGATTTTAGGGGGAAGAGTCATGAAGGAAAAATTTCCAGTGATAACAGGAGCGGAATCCTTTTTTCTTAAAGGAAATGATATAGGCTTGCTGCTTTCCCACGGATTTATGGGGACTCCTCAAAGCGTACAATATATAGGAGAAAAATTATTTCATTTAGGATATACGGTTTGTGCACCAAGGCTAAAGGGGCACGGTACTCATTATAAGGATTTAGAAAAATCATCCTATCAGGATTGGTTACTAGATCTTGAAATCAATTATAAATTATTAAAAGAAACATGTTCATCTATTTTCGTTATTGGTCAATCAATGGGTGGAACATTAGCACTTTGGATGGCAAAAAAATATAAGGATATTAATGGATTAGTCCTTATTAATGCTGCATTAAATGTCCCGAATTATGAAAAATGGATTGGAAAAACAATGCCAAAGTATATTCATGAATCAGAACCAGATATTAAGCAAGAGAATGTCTATGAGATAACATATAACAAGGTTCCGATTAAATCAATAAACCAACTGCAATTGCTTATGGAAAAAACGCCAGAATTTCTACAAGCAATAACTAATCCCACAGTATGCTTTAAATCAGCTGAAGACCATGTTGTACCACCTGAAAATACGGATTTTATCTACCAACACATTAGTTCTATTCATAAAAAGGTTATTACACTCCATAATTCCTATCATGTCGCATCAATGGACAATGACAAGGACAATATTGTCAAATATACACATCAATTTATACAGAAAACCTTGGAAGAAAAAGCTGTTGAATTGTAATGATAGTTTTCATAAAGAAAACTGTAAAATCAGATTGAAAACAGGGCACTTTGATGATAATATAAAAATACCAAAAAATACCATTATTGTCCGACTAGTTCACTAGAGGCTCTTATCCTTTACATATTTAAAGGTAAGGGCCTTCTTGCTCTGACGAAATACAACAATTTTTAAGGGGGTGAATTCTCGTCATCAACGTAGATGAATAGGACTTATGCTGATCGGTAAACCGAAGGCTCTTCCGAATTAGGAGGAGTCTTTATTTGTTAATTACAATTGCTTTTATTCATTAAAAGGGGAGTGTTTGTAAAATGAGTAAATCAAATCGACAAATGAAGCTGGGGGCATTTTTTATGATTCCTGGTCATCATGTTGCAGCATGGAGACATCCAGAAAGTGCTGCAGAAGATGTGCAACAATTTCACCTGTATAAACGTCTTGCAGAACAAGCGGAAAAGGGAAAGTTTGACATGATTTTCTTTGCGGATGGATATGCAATTAATGACAAGCTTCAATCAGCAATTGAACATACCGTAACTGTAAGACCTGACCCACTTATTTTATTGGCAGCAATATCAGCAGTAACAACTAAAATCGGTTTAACAGCAACGGTATCAACGACATACAATGAGCCATTTCATGTTGCGAGAAAATTTGCTTCACTTGACCATTTAAGTGGGGGACGTGCCGCATGGAATGTTGTGACATCAGGACAAAATGCAGAAGCATTAAATTTTAATCGAAATGAGCATCTAAAACATGGCTTACGATATGAACGTGCAGAAGAGTTTGTAGATGTAGTGAAAAAGCTATGGGATAGCTGGGAAGACGATGCAATAATTGTAGACAAAAAAGCTGGAAGATTTGCTGAACCATCAAAGGTCCATGAAGTGAATCACAATGGGGATTGGTTCACGGTAAAAGGTCCTTTAAATGTGTCAAGACCTCTTCAAGGACACCCGGTAATTGTTCAGGCTGGTTCATCTGAAGCAGGAATTGAGTTAGCAGCAAAAACTGCTGAAGTTATTTTTACTGCCTGGCAAACAATCGAGGAGGCACAAAACTTTTACAAAAATGTAAAAGGGAAATTATCTAAGTATGGACGTTCACATGATGACTTGAAAGTTATGCCAGGTGTTTTTCCGATTGTCGGGAAAACGGAGGAAGAAGCAAATGAAAAGCAAGCTTTATTAAAAGAGCTAATACCAGAAAAGGCAGGGGTTGGATTGTTATCATCACTTATCAGCTATGATTTGTCACCATATCCTGTTGATGGACCTTTACCAGATCTACCTCATATTTCAGAAATAAACGGAGGTAAAAGTAGGTTTCAGCTACTCAAGGATATTGCAGACAGAGAGCAGCTTACAATCCGTCAACTATATCAACATATTGCAGGGGCAAGAGGACATAGAGAGATTAAAGGAACACCTGTTCAAATAGCAGATCAATTACAAGAGTGGTTTGAAAATGAAGCAGCAGATGGGTTCAACATTATGCCACCATATCTACCAGGTGGACTCGATGATTTTGTTGAGCAAGTCATTCCAGAACTACAAAAACGTGGATTGTTCAGAACTGAGTACAATGGGAATACATTGAGAGATCATCTTGGACTAAAGCGACCGTTATCTTCATTTAGTAAGGAGCATTCAATTGGATAAAAACATCTTATTTTGACTTTAAACCAAGTAAACAGCTAGGTTAATAGGTATATTGTGTGATATATGGAAGGGGAAAATAAAGATGAACTCGATAACAAAGGTGGTTACAGTTAGCTTCTATGTCCTAATACTTTCAATTTTTGTAATAGGGTGTAGTAATCAAGCAAATAGCAGCACTGGAAAAGATAATTCTGGAGAAAACGAACTAGAAGTTGATACATTACGTTATTCAGGGTCAACAGGACAAGTGACATTTTGGGAATTAGCTGAGGATTTAGGGTATCTTGAGCCATTGAAGCTTGAATGGACAGGAAATTCAACTAGTGGTCCGGAAAACATCCAAGCAACTGTAAGTAATAGTATTGATTTTGGAGGAGCCTTTAACGGTGCAATACTCAAATTGAAGGAAGCTGGTGCACCGATTACGGCTGTTATAGGATATTACGGCTCAGATGAACAAACATATAGTGGCTACTATGTTCTAGAGGATAGTCCAATTAAGGAAGCAAAAGATTTAATTGGCAAAAAAATAGGTGTTAACACATTGGGAGCTCATCATGAATTTGCCATTGTTGAATTTTTACGAAGAGAAGGGCTAACAGAGGAAGAAATTGAGCAGGTCAATTTAGTTGTCATTCCGCCTGCTAGCGGTGAACAGGCGTTACGCTCTGGGCAACTGGATGCAACAACACTTGGAGGAGTTATCCAAGAAAAAGCATTAAAGCGAGGTGGAATTCGTCCGTTGTTTAAAGATACTGATTTATTCGGTTCCTTTACAGCTGGAAGTCTTGTCTTTAGAGACGATTTTATTAAGAAAAATCCAAAAACAGTGGCTAAATTTGTCGAAGGTACAGCAAAAGCGATCGAATGGGCAAAAGTAACGCCTGTTGAAGAAGTAAGAGAGAGAATGAAAAAAATTATAGAGAAGCGTAATCGGAATGAAGATACTGAATTAATTCCTTATTGGAAATCGACTGGGATTGAATCACAGGGAGGACAGATTTTAGAAAAGGAATTTCAAGTATGGATCGATTGGTTAGAAAATGATGGATTTTTAGAAAAAGGAAAGCTATCTCCTAAAGAGGTTTATACAAATGAATTTAATCCTTTTGTTAAGGAATAAAAGCAAGCTAAGAATCGTTTAAGAAAGGGGCTTAAATATGAGCGTAAAAATTAAAATTGAAGATGTTACGAAATCATTTTCTGTTAAAAGGGGTAAAGGCACTGCTCATCAGGTATTTTCAGCGGTTTCCAATGTGAATCTTGAAATCAAAACAGGCGAATTTATGGTGCTTGTCGGTCCTAGTGGTTGCGGAAAATCAACATTGCTCGATTTATTAAGTGGGTTAACAACGCCTACAAATGGTTTAATAAAACTCGATGGGAAACCAATAACAGGTCCTGCGTTAGATCGAGGGATTGTTTTCCAACAATATGCTCTCTTTCCATGGCTTACAGCGTTAGGAAACGTAACGTTTGGGCTTGAGGAGAAGGGATATAACAAAAAGCAACAACTTGATATAGCAAAGGAATATATAGCTCTAGTTGGTTTAGAAGGGTTTGAAGACCGATACCCGCATGAGCTTTCAGGTGGTATGAAGCAACGTATCGCAATTGCTCGCAGTCTAGCATACAATCCAGAAGTATTGCTAATGGATGAACCATTTGCAGCATTGGATGCGCAAACCCGTGAAACATTGCAATCAGAATTGTTAAGGATTTGGAAAAAGACAGGGAAAACAATTCTATTCATTACCCATGGGATAGATGAGGCAGTTTACTTAGGTCAACGTGTTGCGGTTATGACATCACGACCTGGCAAAATTAAAGAAGTGATTGATATCCCTTTAAATGCTTTAGAATCAAAAGAAGACATTCGCACACAACCTGATTTTGGGGCATACCGTCAACGAATTTGGTCATTACTGCATACAGAAGTGAATAAAGCTCAAGAGCTAGAGAAACAAATTATTTAAGGTTTATGAAGGGAGGCTAAAGGCAAATGGCTAATACAGAAGAAATTATTCGTTTACCAAAAAGAGTACAGCTGTTAACAGATTATCCTAAGAAAATTCTTGTACTATTTACAAATTTATTTACGAAATCGTTCTCGATTTTATTATTGTTTGTGTTATGGGAAATCATTCCGAGACTTGGACTTGTGGAGGTAGCCTTTTTTCCACCGTTATCGACGGTGTTAATAGGTTGGTGGGAGCTAGTAACGTCTGGTCAACTATCACAGCACATCATCGCAAGTCTTATTCGCTCAATTATTGGCTTTACTATTGCGACAATTATTGCGATTCCATTAGGGTTACTCATCGGATGGTTTAAACGTTTTTCAGATTTAGCAAATCCTGTTCTTGAAGCATTCAGAAATACAGCTGCATTAGCGATCTTACCTGTTTTTATCCTATTGCTAGGAATAGGTGAGGCATCTAAAATTGCTGTTGTTATCTATGCATGTGCCTTTCCAATTCTACTAAGCACAATTAGTGCTGTACGAAATGTTGACCCTTTATTTATTAAATCTGCAAAATCAATGGCTTTAAGTCCTATTAAACTCTTTCGAAAAGTTATTTTACCTGCTGCTGTTCCAACTATCTTTGTAGGTATAAGATTAGCAGCATCGTCATCCATATTAGTTTTAGTAGCGGCAGAAATGATAGGGGCAAAAGCAGGTCTAGGTTATCTAATTATTAGCTCACAGCAAAATTTTCAAATAGCATATATGTATTCTGGAATATTAACAATATCTGCTTTAGGAATGTTTGTTAATTTCTTACTTCTTAAATTGGAAAAGAGATTTTCAAGGTGGAAGGTTTAGTCACTATTGAACAATTTAAACTGAAAACTGTCAGATAGCAAAGAGCTATTATTCTATTAAATTTGAAAAACCGAATCATGAACTGGGAAGGCATAACCTGTCTTTTCTAGAGTTACGTCTAAAATATAAAAAATGAGGAGAGAGAAAAATGGCGGATATTTCTATTATTGTAGGGGCACCAAATGATAAGTCTAGGCTTTATGGGATTTTAGAATATGCACTAACAATTCTTAAGAGACAAAATATTACGTATGAGATTATTAACATTCATACATTACCTGCGGAAGATCTAATTAAAGCAAAATTTGACAGTGCAGAAATAAACAGAGCAAATCGAATTGTAGAACAGTCAGTTGGGGTAATGATTTTAACACCGGTGTATAAAGCATCTTACTCAGGGATATTAAAATCGTACCTTGATTTATTGCCACAAAAGATATTTAAAAATAAGGTAATACTTCCACTTGTTATTGGAGGCTCCTTTGGACATCTTTTAGCGATAGAATATGCATTAAATCCAGTGCTTTCTGCTTTAGGAGCAACGAATATTCTGAATGGGGTTTATACGGTTGATAAGCAAATTGAAAGAGTCGATGATTCCTTTTCCATTCATGAGGAGGCACAACAAAGATTAAAGAACGGTCTAGATGCTCTAACAAATAGACTATTGGTTGGGAAAGTATGAGATTTTAAGTCCCTATACAGGTGATGAATGAATAAAGCTTCAATTCCTTGATATGAAAGGGAGTGGAGCTTTTTTTATTTTCGGTATATCGCTAATTGATCTGTTTGATTTCTTTATCAGAAATAGAAAAAGTAAATAATCACTATTTAATAGTCATAAAAATTGCAAATGAAAACCTGAGATGATTATAATGAAAATTGATAATTGGAACTAATAAAGGAGTGATTCAATGTACAGAACAGTAAATGATTTTTTATTTGATTGGTCTAACTCAGCGAGCGGCACGATTAGTGTTTTAGAGGCTTTAACTGATGAAAAATTAAATCAAGCAATCGTGGAAGGGCATAATACACTCGGCTGGTTAGGTTGGCATTTAGTGACAAGTGTTTCGTTTTTTGCCGGACAAATAGGTTTGAATGTTACCGTTCCAGGTGATGTGAAAACTGTACCTAACAAGGCAAGTGAGATTCTTGATGCGTATAAAAAGGTATCTGAAGAATTGAAAAAGGCTGTTGAAGAGGGATTAACAGATGAAAGCATCGTTGAAAAGGTTGAGGCTTTTGGACAATTAACACCTCGCGGCATGATGCTCAGTAAATGCATCGAACATCAAACACACCATCGCGGACAAATGACAGTACTTCTACGTCAAGCCGGACTAAAAGTACCTAGTATTATGGGACCAACAAAAGAAGAGCAAATGTAAGTACATATGTAACGTTAACGCTAGAATCAGTATCAGACTGTATCTAGCGTTTTTTGCTTATAAAAGAGTCGTGTATTAAATAACACCGTTGAGATGACGATACTTCTCAGGAGGAATTCCGACCATTTTTCTAAAAGTAGCGACAAAATGGCTTGTAGAACGGAAACCAACTTGCTCTGCGATTTCTCCAATCGTTGTATCATTGTTTTCTAGGAGAAGCTTTTTGGATTGCTGGATTCGTAAATTCACAAAATAGGCATAAGGAGTTACATGGAAGTTCTTTTGAAATAATGAATTCAAATGCCGTTTTGATGTGTTGATAAATAGCGCCATTTCATCTAGGCCAACGTCTGGATTCGAAAGCTGGGATTTCATCCAGTCTATAAGTGAATATAAAGTATTTAAGTTATTCGTTTCTTTTAAACTACTCTTATAGGTTTTACCGTATTTTTTTAATAGGAGGAGAAATTCATATACATGGGAAGAAGCACGAATGCTAAAGCTATCTGTTGTCTCTTCACTTTGCTTTAATATGTCCATAATGAATGTTGAAATCGGTGCCTCTTGTTCCCAATGGAAAAAGGCAGATTGATAGAGTTCAAGTGTAATTAAAATCTCTTTTACCATCATCCCACCAAATGTGATATAGAGTGTTTCCCATGGTGTGGAATCACTTTGTTCATTTCTATAAGAATGTTGCATATGAGGTAAAAGGAGGAAACCGTTATTTGCAGTAAGGTTTATTTGTTGATTCTGAAATAGGATAGAGCCTTGTCCGCTGACCGTTTGAATCCAATGGTAATATGGATAACCATTTGGCCGTGTAATCGTCTCCTGTACAGGATTGAAACCAATTGTTTCAACAAAAAGCGGCAGTTTATTTTCGTTTAAGGGAATGAGAACATGCTTTTTCATCGGTATGCATCCTTCCGAAAATCATTGTATAAAGAGTTCCTTTTTCTTATATCGCTTTCCATTATATTATATATATTCCGATTTTGTAATCGTATACAATGTAATTATAATGATATAAAGGAAAAAGGTGATGGGATATGATTAACGAAAAACTTCCAAAAATTTGGTATGGTGGGGATTATAATCCAGAGCAGTGGGAAAAAGAGGACTGGGATGAAGATGTTCGAATGTTCAAGCTTGCGGGGATCGATGTTGCGACATTAAATGTGTTTTCTTGGGCATTAAATCAGCCTAATGAAGAGACGTATGACTTTTCATGGCTTGATGAACAAATTGACAGGTTATATCAAAATGGAATATATACCTGTTTAGCAACGAGTACAGGTGCTCACCCCGCTTGGATGGCTAAAAAATATCCAGATGTTCTAAGAGTTGATTATGAAGGAAGAAAAAGAAAATTTGGCGGCAGACATAATTCATGTCCAAACAGTCCAACTTATCGAAAATATGCTGAAAAGATAGCAGACAGATTAGGCGAAAGGTATAAAGATCATCCAGCAGTTTTAATTTGGCATGTATCTAATGAATACGGCGGCTACTGTTATTGTGACAACTGTGCTGAAGGCTTTAGAAAATGGTTGCAGGATAAATACGGAAGCTTAGAAAGCTTAAATAAAGCATGGAATACACGATTTTGGGGCCATACGTTTTACGAGTGGGATGAAATTGTCCCTCCTAATGCTATAAGTGAAGAGTGGAATGGGGACTCGACAAATTTTCAAGGAATATCTTTAGACTATCGAATTTTTCAATCTGATAGCTTACTAGAGTGCTATAAACTAGAGAGGGATGCTTTAAAAAAACATAATCCGAATATCCCAGTTACGACTAATTTAATGGGAACGTATAAAGAGCTTGATTATTTTAAATGGGGCAAAGAGATGGATGTTATTTCATGGGATAATTATCCTGCATATGACACACCAGAAAGCTTTACAGCGATGAGGCATGATTTAATGCGAGGCTTAAAAAGCGGCCAGCCGTTTATGCTTATGGAGCAGACACCAAGCCAGCAAAATTGGCAGCCATATAACTCTTTAAAGCGTCCGGGTGTCATGCGCTTATGGAGTTATCAAGCAGTAGCTAGAGGTGCGGATACCGTCATGTTTTTCCAATTAAGACGATCAGTTGGTGCTTGTGAAAAATACCATGGAGCCGTTATAGAGCATGTCGGTCATGAGAATACAAGAGTTTTCCGCGAAACAGCCACACTAGGAAAAGAGCTTGCACAGCTTTCCGATGCATTGCTCGACTCACGTGTACAAGCGAAAGTAGCCATCGTGTTTGATTGGGAAAATCGCTGGGCAACGGAATTATCAAGCGGACCATCAAAGGCATTGGATTATGTAAATGAAGTTCATAAATATTATGTAGCCCTTTATGAGGAAAATATAGCTGTTGACATGATCGGTGTTGATGAGGATTTAAGCAAGTATGAAATCGTCTTTGCACCTGTATTATATATGGTGAAAACAGGATATGCCGATAAGGTGAAGGAGTTTGTGAAAAATGGAGGAACGTTTGTAACGACGTTCTTTAGTGGCATTGTGAATGAGCATGACCTTGTTACTCTTGGCGGTTATCCAGGAGAATTACGAGATCTTCTCGGGATTTGGGTAGAGGAAATCGATGCACTGCCACCTGAAGTAACAAATCAAATTGTTATGAAAAAGGAAACTGGCAGTCTATCAGGTAGCTATGAGTGTAGCTTATTGTTTGATATCATCCATTCAGAAGGTGCCCAAGTTCTTGCTGAATACGGATCAGATTTCTATGCAGGTACACCTGTCATTACACGTAACACATTTGAAAAAGGAAAGGCATATTACGTAGGCACATGCCCGGACCCGTCATTTTTGTCGGACTTCGTCAAAACAGTGTGTGAGGAAAAGGAAATCAAACCTTTGCTTGATGCACCAAAAGGGGTAGAGGTCACAGAAAGAACGAAAGACGGTCACTCATACTTATTTGTTCTCAACCACAATGCAACAAAAGTTGAAGTAGAGATTAGTGAAGGAAAAGATTTATTAACAGCTGAGGAATTAAATGGGAAGACATCATTAGATGGATATGGAGTTATGATTGTAAAGCGATAAAAAAGAAGCGAGTGTAAATTATAGATTGTTTTTAGTGAAAGATTATCTTTTGAATGGCAGAGGAATTTTGTTTTTTAAACTAATACTCAAAAATGCAGAAATAAGGGGTTTCTCAATATGAGGAATCCTTTTCATTTTTAGTTTCTTTCAGTAAAATAACTATTTTCTAACCTCGAAAAATATATTACCAAGGCTTGAATTTATCCTCTTATATCGATTTTGTATAATTCTGATTGCATTAGTGGGTATAACAGTTATTTATAGCCTATAAAATTATTCAAATATACAATTCTCCATTCCTTTGATAGCCTTAAAGCATAAGGGAAAGGAGAAATGATGATGGAACTTACTACAGGTTTATTACTGCTAGCAGTCGGTATAATAGCAGGGAGCTATGGAACAATTGTTGGAGCTGGAGGCGGCTTTATATTCGTACCAGCACTTCTACTATTGTTTCATATGGATCCTAAGGTAGCAGCTGGTTCCGGAATTGTTATCGTATTAATTAACTCCTTATCTGGTGTCATTGGTTATGCCAAACAAAAGCGTATCGATTATCATACAGGTTTAACACTAAGTATTGGCGCTCTTCCTGGTTCCTTATTAGGTGTATGGCTACTACAAATCTATTCATCAAGCTATTTCTACGTCATTTTTGCAACGATTTTAGTTGCATTAGGAATTTTCTTATTTGCGAATAATTCACCTTTAGCTATTTTAAAAAAGAAAAAGGTTCATTTAATGAATAAAGAAGGAAGTTATAATGAGGTTGCAGCAACATCAACTGTTTCAGCGCCTTTTACAGATAAGAAGGGTCACCTTCCCATAACATTTATTCTTCCAATCGGATTTCTAATGGGGGTCTTATCTAGCTATTTGGGAATCGGAGGCGGTTGGCTGCTTGTTCCCATTTTAATTTATGGATTTAAAGTACCAACACATGTAGCAACCGCAACATCTATTTTTTCTCTAACTCTTTACTCTTCAGTTGGGGTCATCTCCCAAATGTTTTATAACAGTATTGACTGGATGACTGTATTTTGGGGTGGTTTAGGAGTGATTGTTGGTTCGCAAATTGGTGTACTTCTCTCGAAAAAAATTCCTGGAAAAGTAATACTCCAAATGCTATCTGTTTTATTAATTGTTATTGGTTTTCGGATGTATCTAAACTAGTGTTTTATGTTATCTTCTAACAGATATACACATGGGTCAACAAAGTTAAATTTAATATATGTGGAAAAGTGTTTTAAAGCAAGCAAGTAAGGTAATTTTATAGAGGTAACCTACTATCTTCGCTATCGCTACTTCAAACGTGTTGATTCAACATTCTATAAAGTCATTTATTTGAATCGACCATCTCTCCAAACTATGTCTTTTCATGACTTTTCAGGATACTTATCATCCATGGGATGCTGCTGAGAAAAGCTACTATTATTGTGTAAATATAAAGATTAATTAATGAAGATTTTGAGCTATAATTTAGATAGTGGGGGTAATATTTCTTTACCTCCTATTTAGTAATTTTTAAATTATGATTGTATTAATAAAAGTAATAATAGAAAGAAGATATGCTATTTTATCCAAAGTAGTTTGAATAATTAAGGAAATTATTGTTTTTTAAGGATTCCCTAAATCGAAGAAAACATAATGAAAATATAGAAAAAGGTGGTGAAGCAGAGATGAATATTGAAAGCTTAAAAATGTTTTGCCATGTCGTGGATGAAGGTAGTATTACGAAGGCGGCAAAGTTAGGATTTGTTTCTCAACCGGCGGTAACGAGACAAATTCATCAGCTTGAGGAATTATATGGTGCTCTCTTATTTGATCGAGTGGATGGAAAGCTAAAGCTATCTGAGGCTGGGAAGGTACTCTATCCATATGCAAAGGAAATTATTGATTATACAGAAAGATCGTTTGCTGCTGTTCATGAGCTTACTGGTCGGGCTGAGACGGTTCTAAATGTTGGCACTAGCTTAACCATTGGTGAATATCTATTGCCAGATATACTGGGAAGCTTTAGCAAAATTTATCCGAATATTAAGTTCAGCATAACGGTAAGAAACACACCTACTATACTAACTAAATTAGAGCATAACGATGTTGATGTTGCGTTAGTTGAAGGTGCAGTTGGCAATAAAGAACTAATCACTGAAAAATTTGCAGACGATGAATTGGTCTTAATCGTTCCAGCAAATCATCGGTGGACAAAGAAAGAGAGCATAAGCATAATTGAACTACCAGAGGAGAAAATGCTGTGGCGTGAGACTGACTCAGGAACACGTCAAATCGTTGAAGATGCTTTAAGTAGATTAGAAATTCTTGAACAAATTAGAAATTCGATGGAATTAGGAAGTACACAGTCGATTAAAAGCGCGGTTGAAGCTGGGCTTGGAATAAGTATTCTCCCAAAGTTGACCGTACTTAGAGAGTTGAAATACGGGGTATTACGAGAGGTAAAGATTGAAGGATTACAGCTTGTAAGAGATTTATGGTTGGTGCAAAAGAATCATCGATTTCCTAAGACTGGTTTAAATTACTTTATAGAATATATTCGGGGTTTATAAA